>JAJZHS010000112.1 GCA_021798395.1 Pseudomonadota bacterium | reverse complement strand
CTGCAGCGCATCCTCGCGCGGGACGCGGCCGGCGTGCGCGACGCGGCCTGACGCGGCGCGCGCGACTGGGCGGGGCGCCGCGTCAGCGCCGGTGCGCCAGCGCCGGCAGGCTGCTGCGGTCGTCGGCGATGCGCGCGGTGTCGAGGTCGGCGCAGACCACGCCTTCGCCGCTGGACTGCATCGCCAGCACGTCGCCCCAGGGGTCGACGATCATGCTGTGGCCCCAAGTGCGGCGGCCGTTGTCGTGGCGCCCGCCTTGCGCGCTGGCCACCACGTAGGCCAGGTTCTCGACCGCGCGCGCGCGCAGCAGCAGCTCCCAGTGCTTCTCGCCGGTGGTGTAGGTGAACGCGGCCGGCACCAGAAAGGCGTCGCACGGCGCGCTTGCCGACAGCGTGCGGTAGTGCTCGGGAAAGCGCAGGTCGTAGCAGATCGACAGGCCGATGCGCAGCCCCTCGGCGTCGAACGCGACCGCGTCGTCGCCGGCGGCGATGCTGTCGGCCTCGGCGTAGCGCTCGGCACCGCGGGCGAACGCGAACAGGTGGCGCTTGTCGTAGCGTGCGCGCAGCGCACCGTGCGCGTCGAACACCAGGGTGGTGTTGTAGACCCGCCGCGGGTCGGGGCACGCCAGCGGCAGCGTGCCGCCGGCCAGCCACAAGCCGTGGCGCCGCGCGGCATCGGCCAGGAATTCCTGGATCGGCCCTGCTCCCGGTTGTTCGCGCGCCGCGACCTTGTCGCCGTCGGCGTGGCCCATCAGGCAGAAATACTCGGGCAGAACGGCCAGCCGCGCGCCGCGGCGCGCGGCTTCGGCGAGCAGCGCGTCGGCGCGCGCCAGGTTGTCGTCGATCCGGCTCGACGAGACCATCTGGATCGCAGCGGTTCGCATCAGGGTGGTCTTCCGTGGTTCAGGGCAGGGTCGACGGGTGCTGCACCTGCTTGACGTCGGGCTTGGTCCAGGTGCCGGTGATCCGGTAGCCGTAAGTGAAGGCCTTCATCAGCGGTTTGCGCGCGATGAATTGCGCGATGAAGGTGCCGAGGCCGACCGCCGGATTGATCAAAGCATAGGCCAGAGAAGCCGAGCCCGCATTGATCTCCGGAACGACGACTGCGTACAGGTCCTGCGTTTCTGCGGCCAGATTCGCCGAGCCGTCGATGAACACCGTCGCCGCAGGCCCGTACATCTTGAAGTCGTGGGTCGTCGCCACGCCGTTGTCGAGCTGCACGTCGGCGCTGGCGGTGTCGAAAGCGAATCCCGACTCGAACAGATCGCTGAAGTTGAACAGCAGCCGCCGCGGCAGGCTCTGCAGACTGAGCACTCCGAGCAGCTTGGCCAGTCCGGGGTCGGCCTTCAGGAACTGGCCCTTGCCGATGTCGAGCCTGAACTGGCCCGACAGCGTCGGATAGTCCGGGCTCAGCGGGGAGCCGATCCAGGACACGGTGCCGTGCATGACGCCGCTGCCGCCGCGCAGCAGTCCCGGCTTGCCCAGTCTGGAGAGCAGTCCGCCGGCGTCGGCGACGTCGAGCTTGAAGCCCAGGGCGAAGCGCCGCGGCGCGCTCGCCCGGGTATGCGCACCCGCGGCGCGCGTGCCCAGCGCGACCCAGTCGCCGCTGCCGTCGAGCGTGGCCTCGGGCGCGCTCAGGCGCAGCTGCGTCAGGTGCCACTCGGGGACCCCCGCGACACGCTGGTTGCGCGCGCGCAGCTCCAGGCGGGTGAAACGGTGGCCATGCAGCTCGACGTCGGTGGCGGTCACGTCCAGCGCCGGCATGCTGTGCGGCGTCTGGTCGAGCATGCGCTCGACTTCGGGATCGGCGCTGCGCGGAACGATCAGCCGGCTCAATCGCGCCACCACGCTGCCCGGGGCGTCGCCGACGCCGACGCGCCAGTCGACCCGCCCGGCCAGCTGGCGGCTGCGCAGCTGGGCGCGCCACAGCGCGCCGCTGCGCGTGGCGTCGACCACCACGTCGTCGAACTGGCGCCCGGCCACGGTCAGCTGTTGCGCCCGCAACGCCAGCGCGGCGGGCGCCGCGCCGCTTCCGCCCGAGGCCAGCGCGCGCCAGGCGTCGACGTTCAGGGTCGGCAGGTCGACGCCCAGGCGCAGTCCGTTGCCCGGAGGCACGCGCGCATCGTGTCCGAGCAGCACGCTGCCGTCGACGCCGCTGGCGCCGCGGTGCAGCTGCGCGCGCAGCAGCCCGTCGCCGAGGTCGGCCTGCCACTGCGCGCCGTCGACCTCGACGTTCAGCGGCAGCGCCGTTGCCGCCGGCTTGCCCAGCGGAGCCGGCAAGGCCAGTGCGAGGCCGCGCAGATCGCTGTGCAGCCGCACCTGCGGCGCGGCGTGGCCGGCGCGCGCGGTCACCGTCGCGTTCAGCTGCGTGCTGCCGCTGAGTCGCGCCAGCAGTGCCGACCAGGGCTGAAGCCGGGGAGCTGCGCGCAGCGCGGCGGCGTCGACGGTGGTTCCGATCTGCAGCCGCAGCGGGCTGCCGGCGGACATGCCTCCGTCGATCTGCAACGCGCCGCCGAGAAAATCCCGCGCCTGGGCGTGCAGCGTGAAGCCGTGGGCGTCGAAGCTCAGGTCGCCGCGCACGCCGTGCAGCTGCGGCAGCCAGCGCGCGTAGTCGACGTCGTCGTCGAGCAGGCGCAGCCGGCCCTGCACCTGGCTGTCCCGCAGGTGCTGCAGCGGCAGCTGCAGGCGAAGGCTGCCGCGCAGCGCGCCGCTGGCGCGCACAGCGGTCAGCGCGTGGTCGAGCATCGCGTCGAGCGGGCTGCTGCGCAAATAGCGCAGCGCATCGCCGGCGTCGACGCGCAGCTGGCCGCCGCCGCTGAGCACCGGATCGGCATAGTCGGGCAGCGCGAGGTCGATCTGACGCAGGGTGGCGCCGCCGACGCGCGCGCTGGCGCCGCGCACGCGCAAGCCCGCGCCGGTGAACTCGAGCTGGCCAGACACGTGGGTGAACTCGGGCCACAACGCATTGGCGTGCACGTCGGCGGAACTGGCCTGTCGGCCGGCCGGCAGGATGGCGCGCGGCGCGGCGTTGAACACTCCGTCGCGCAGCTGCGCGCTGATGCTGAAGGTGCCGCTGCCTGGCCGCGCGAACGGGAACGCGGCGAGGTTCCCGTGCACGCTGCAGCGCACGTCGCTGGCCTGGCCGGCGGCGATCGCGCTGCGCAGGTAGTCGCGCGTGGCATCCGGAATCGCCAGCGGCAGGTAGCGCGGCAGCGCGCGCGCGTCGGCGCGCGTCAGGCGCGCGTCGAGGTCGAGGTGGCCGGGGCCGCGGGCCTGCGTCGTGTAGTGCACACTGGCGCTGGCGTCCAGGTCGGCGTTGGCCAGCTGCAGCTGCGGCGCCTGCACGCTCCACGCGCCGTCGGCCTGGCGCTTCCAGTCGAGTCGCGCGTCGAGCCGCTGCAATGCAAAGCCCGGCGCGGCGAACACGCGCGGCAGCGATACGGAGCCGTCGTGCACCGTCAGCCGCGCGCTGCCGCCGGCCTGATCGGCGCGCACGCTGCCGTCGAGGCCGCGCACGCCGAGCGCGTCGGCCGGCGTTCCGGCGCTGTCCCAGCCCAGTCCGTTGAACGTGGCCTGCACGCTGTAGCGCGTCGGCAGCGTCGATGCCGACGCGCCGGCGCTGCCGCTCCAGCTGGCCGACAGCTGCGTCAGCCGCCCTTGCGGGCGCAGTGCGACCAGGCGCGTGCGCCACGCCGGCGGCAGCGGCAGCGCGCGCGCCAGCGCGTCGAGCGCGCCCAGGTCGACGTTGCCCGCGCTCAGGCTGAGGCGACGCGCCTGTCCGGCCGGCTGCTGCGTGCTGAACGCGGCGTTGACGCCGAGCAGACGCGGTCCGGCGGCAAGCCGCAGGTCCAGGCCTTGCGCGGCCAGCTGCCAGCCGGCGGGAAGCCGCGCCGCCCGCAGCCGCCCGCCGAGGCGCTCGATCAGCAGCGGCGGCAACGCCGGATCGAGGCGCGCCAGCACGTCGCGCAGCGACACGTCGGTGCTCAGCTGCGTCAACGTGTAGTGCGTGCCGACGTCGGCCCAGGCCTGCACGTTGCCGTGGCCGCCGAGCAGTTCGGCGGGCAGGGGGAGGTAGCGCGCCAGGGTGCCGACATCGGCACCTTCGACCGACGCCCACAGTTTCCCGTGCCAGGACGCGAACGCGGCGTCGTGGCGGGTGAACAAGGGCTGGCGCAGGTCGGCGCGCAGCTGCAGCGGGCCGCCCAGCGTGCCCGTTGGGGTTGCGCGCAGCGCCAGGCGGTGGCGCAGCAGGCTGTTGCGCAAGTCGAGGTTGACGTCGTCGAGCGTCAGGGGCGGCGCGTCGCGCACGGCGTCGATCCAGACCAGGCGGCTGTGCAGCACCAGAATCTGGTCCTGCGCGAACAACCAGTCGGCGAAGCGCTGCGCGGCTCCGCCTCCGGGGGCCGCGAGGTCGATGCGGATGCCGCCGATCTGCAGGTGGTTCGGGTCGGGCCGCCGGATCGTCAGCTGCACGCCGCTGAGTGCGAGCTGATCGAACGCCAGTTGCATGCGAGGCAGGCTCTTCCAGGAAGGTTGTGCCTGGACCGAGGCGAAACGCAACGCCGGTTGCCCCTGGGGGTCGTCGATCACCAAGTCGCGCAGCGCCAGCGTCGGCAGCAGACCGTCCCAGGTCGCGCGTACGCTGCCGATGTGCACCGGAAGGCCGAGCGCCGAACTGGCCGAGCTTTCCATCCAGGGCACGAAACGCTGCGCGTTGGGAAGCACCGCGTAGCGCAGCGTGACCAGGCCGAGCCCCAGCAGCAGGTACGCCGCGACGACCAGCGCGATCGCGGCCTCGAGCAGCCTGGTGGCCATTCTGACGGTGAGATGCAGGGCTGACACGATTCGGTGCGGCGACGCTCGGCAATTCCCCCCATGGTAGTGAACGGCGTGCTTCCGACGACGCGCGTCGTCGCCGCGGCGAACTCTTTCCCCCTGCAGTGTCATGGCCATTGCGCGTGCCGGGCAAATCCGGCGCCCTGCAGCGTCCGCGCCGCTGCAATATGCTCGCGGCATCTGCAGGACCGGGAAACCGCCAACCGACATGCAATTCGAGGTGTACTCCCGCTTCTACCGGCGTTATGTCGGCCGCCTGGACGCGGTGCTGGCGTGCTGGGGCGCGGGGATTCCCCCGCGTGCCGGGATCGAAGCCGCGGTGCGCGCCGCGTGCGCCCGCTGCGGACTCGCGGCGGCGCTGCGCCAGGTGCGCAACGCGCTGATGCTGCGGTTGATCGAATGCGATTTGCGCGACCACGCTCCGCTTGAGCAGGTCTGCGCGGCGGTCACCGACCTGGCCGAGATCGCGCTGGCGCACGGAGTGGCCGCGATCGACGCCGACCTGGCCGCGCGTCACGGCCGTCCGCGGGGCGGGGACGGCGCGCCGGCGCGGTTTTTCGTCGTCGGCATGGGCAAGCTCGGCGGCGCCGAGCTCAACGTCTCGTCCGACGTCGATCTGGTGTTCGCGTACGACGTCGACGGGCGCAGCGACGGTGCCGTGCCGCTGAGCAATGCGGAGTATTTCGGCCTGCTCGCGCGGCGCCTGGTCGGGCTGCTTTCGGAGTCCACCGCGGACGGTTTCGTGTTCCGCGTCGACACCCGCCTGCGCCCCAACGGCGACAGCGGCCCGCCGGTGGTCAGCCTGGCGATGCTGGAGGAGTATTTCCAGGTCCAGGGGCGCGAGTGGGAGCGTTTCGCCTGGCTGAAGAGCCGGGTGGTCGCGCCCATCGATCCGGCGCTGCAGGACGCGCTCGACCAGGTCGTCGAGCCCTTCGTCTGGCGGCGCTATCTCGACTTCGCGATGATCGAGGCGCTGCGCGCGCTGCACCAGCAGATCCGCAGCGAGGCGTCCCGGCGCGCGAGTGCGCGCCCGGATCGGGCCAACGACGTCAAGCTCGGGCGAGGCGGAATCCGCGAAATCGAGTTCATCGTGCAGCTGCTGCAGGTGGTGCGAGGCGGGCGCATGCCGCACGTTCGCGCGCGCGGTACCCTGCAGGCGCTGCCGCTGTTGGCGCAGGCCGGGCTGCTGCCCGACGACGCGGCCCAGCGGCTGGCCGACGGCTACCGGTTCCTGCGACGGCTCGAGCATCGGATCCAGTACCTGGACGACGCGCAGACGCATGCCGTGCCCGGCGACGACGGCGATCTGGAACGCATCGCGCTGAGCTTCGGCGACGCGCTGCGCGCCGCGCAGCCGCAGGCGAGGCGCCCGGCGTGCGCGCTGCTGCGCGAACTCGACGCGGTGCGCGAGTTCGTCGCCGGCGAGTTCGACGCGCTGCTGCACGCCGGCCCGCGCTGTGTCGGCTGCCGCAAGCCGGCCGACAGCATCGACGCGCTGCGTCAGGCGCTGGCCGCGGTCGGCGGCGAGCGTTCCCAGGCGCGCTTGCAGGCCTTGCAGACTTCGCCGCGGTTCGCCGCGCTGAGCGAGTCCGGCCGCAGGCGCATGCTGCGCGTGGTCGAACGCGCAATCGGCATGGTCGACGGCGCGCCGGAGGCCGATCGCACCCTCGCGCGGCTGTTCGACATGCTCGAAGCCATCGCGCGGCGCGAGACCTATCTGGCGCTGTTCGCCGAGCAGCCGCAGGCGCTTGGGCGACTGCTCGCGGTGCTGGGCGCGTCGGGTTGGGCAGCGCGCTACGTCACGCGCAATCCGATGGTCGTCGACGAACTGCTGACCGACGCCGCGCGCAGCCGTTTCGATCCGCAGGCCTGCCTGGACGACTGCGCCGTGCAGCGCGCCAGGCTGCAGCAGCGCAACGCCTGGGACGCCGGAGAGGGCCTGGACATCCTGCGCCGGGCTTTCCACGGGGCGCTGTTTCGCATCCTGGCGCGCGACCTCGCCGGGCAGATCGGCGTCGAAGAGGTCGCCGACGAACTGTCGGCGCTGGCCGACGCGATCATCGGCCAGGCCCTGCAGTGGTGCTGGGACATGTTGCCGCAGCGCCACCGCGCGCAACCGGCGTTCGCGGTCGTCGCCTACGGCAAGCTCGGCGGCAAGGAACTGGGCTACGGCAGCGACCTCGATCTGGTGTTTCTGTTCGACGACGCGGCGGCCGACGCGCGCGAACGCTACGGCGCCCTGGCGCGCAAGCTGGTCTGGTGGCTGACCGCGTCGACTCCGGCCGGGACCCTGTTCGAGATCGACACCCGACTGCGGCCGAACGGCAACGCCGGCCTGCTGGTGACGACGCTGCAGGCGTTCGCCGGCTACCAGCTCGGCCGCGGCGACAACGCGGCGTGGACCTGGGAGCATCAGGCGTTGACGCGGGCGCGTTTTTGCGCCGGCGACGCAGCGCTGGGTGCGCAGTTCGAGCGCATCCGCGACGCGGTGCTGCGCATGCCGCGCGACGCGGCCGCGCTGCACGCGGAAATCCTGGCCATGCGCGCGCGCGTGGCCGAGGGCCACACGAACTCCGGCGCGCTGTTCGACCTCAAGCACGACCCGGGCGGCATGGTCGACGTCGAGTTCGCGGTGCAGGCGCTGGTGCTCGGCCACGCGTGGGCGCACCCGCAACTGACCGACAACGTCGGCAACAT
>JAJZHS010000002.1 GCA_021798395.1 Pseudomonadota bacterium | reverse complement strand
CGGCGGGTGCGGCGTCGGCGCCGCTGACACCGTGGCCGCAACCACAGGCCGTCCTGCGCCCGCACTGCGCCGGCGCGCCGCTGTTCACCCGCTTCGGCGGCCGCCGCGACCGCGTCCTTGCCGACGAAGGCGAGCCGCTGTGAAGCCCCGGGCGCCATGAACACGGTGATCGACCGCCCGTCGCTACGGCAGCGGCTGCGCCCGCTGTTCGCCGGCTTCGACGTGCCGCTGCTGCTCGCCCTGGCCGTTCTGGTGGTCATCGGCGGCGTGGTGCTGTACTCGGCCCTGCAAGGCCAGTCGGTTCGTTTCAGCGATCAGTTGCGCAATCTGGCGCTGGCGTGCGTGGTGCTGTTCGCCGTGGCACAGGTGCCGCCGCACCGGCTGATGCAGGTCGCGCCGCCGCTGTACCTGTTCGGCGTCGCGCTGCTGCTGGCGACCGCGCTGTTCGGCGACGTGCACAAGGGCGCGCGGCGCTGGCTCGACGTCGGCGTCGTGATCCAGCCGTCGGAAATCATGAAAATCGCCATGCCGCTGATGCTGGCCTGGTACTTCCAGAAACGCGAGGGAACGATCGGCCTGCGCGACTTCGGCGTCGCCGCGCTGCTGCTCGCGATTCCGGTGGGGCTGATCATGAAGGAGCCCGATCTCGGCACCGCGATGCTGGTGCTGTCGACCGGCTTTTTCGTCATCTTCTTCGCCGGGCTGTCGTGGCGCGTGCTCGCGCTGCTGGCGCTGGGAGCGGCGGCGGCGGCTCCGGTGCTGTGGCACTTCATGCACGGCTACCAGCGCGCGCGCGTGCTGATGCTGCTCAACCCGCAGTCCGACCCGCTGGGCACCGGGTTCAACATCATCCAGTCGACGATCGCGATCGGATCGGGAGGCGCCTGGGGCCAGGGCTATCTCCACGGCACCCAGGCCCACTTGAACTTCGTCCCCGAATCGCACACCGACTTCGTGTTCGCGGTGCTGGCCGAGGAATGGGGCCTGGCCGGCAACCTCACGCTGCTGGCCGCGTACCTGTTCCTGATCGTGCGCGGGCTGGGCATCGCGGCCGGCGCGCCGACGCTGTTCTCGCGGCTGCTGGCCGGCTCGATCACGATGATCTACTTCACCTACGCCTTCGTCAACATGGGCATGGTCTCGGGAATCCTGCCGGTCGTCGGCGTGCCGCTTCCGTTCGTCAGTTACGGCGGAACCGCGCTGGTCACGCTGATGCTCGGAAGCGGAATCCTGCTGTCGATCGCCCGCTCCAAGCGTTTGGTGCAGAGCTGAGCCCTGATCGGGTTTTCAGCTTTCGGCGAGCGAAACAATGGATTGGACAGTTCGAGGCGTTCGGCGACAATGCCATTTCGTAATATGTGCATAAATAAGCGACGCCCTGCGCGATGCCGGACGCCGTCCCGTGATCAACCTGGAACCGAAACGATGACACGTTTACTCGCCCGCTGGGTCGGCCTGGTCGCGCTGACGCTGTGCACTCTCGGTGCCGCGTCCGCCGCGCAACGCTCGATGCTCGACAGCTTCAAGTTCGACCACCCGCAATTCGTCCACGAGCTGCCGTTCGCGCGGCAGAAGCTGGTGCTGCAGGTCAGCAGCGGCAACCCGGAAACGTGGAATCTGGCGCTGAACAACGCGACCAACGTGCTGAAGTACTTCGGCAACGACCGGGTGCGGGTCGTCGTCGTCGCGTTCGGTCCGGGGCTGCGCATGCTGTTTAAGAACAGCCCGGTGGCCGCGCAGATCGCGTCCCAGGACGACGCCGGCGTCGAGTTCGACGCCTGCCACAACACCATGGAAGGCATGGCGCGCATGCTCGGCCACATGCCCGTGCTGGTGCCCCAGGCCGTCATCGTTCCGGCCGGCCTGGTGCGCGTCATGCAGCTGGAAAAAGCCGGCTTCGCCTACGTGCGCCCCTGAGCGTGCGCCCCTGAACGCGGCCTGGCGCCGCGGCGCGCGCCCGTCCGCCGCACGGCGCAGGCGGCGCGCGCGCCGGGAACTGAAATGGAGCCGCGCGGCGCGCCCCAATTGGCACCCGCGCGTTCCGCATTCCTGACCTATCCTGCGTACCGCCCCGAGGCCCCGGCTGCGCGCCGGCCGGCCTGTCCCGCATCCAATCGGACGACCCGCGATGAGTCAGCATGCCTTCCCGTACCGCGCGCCGCAGCAGCGATCCGGCGCCAGCGCCCCGGCGAGCCCCTTCGGCGCCACGCACGCGCTGCGGACCCACCCCGACGCGCGCCCGGCAGCGCGGCGCGCATCATGATGCGGCTGCAGCAGGCGTGCGACGCGCTGGCGCGCGACTCGTACTACGAGGCCAGCGCGCAACCGCGCCCGGACCACGCGCCCCTGCGCGGCAGCGCGCGGGCCGACGTGTGCGTCGTCGGCGGCGGCCTGGCCGGGCTGTCGGCGGCGCTCGAACTGGCGCAGCGCGGCATGCGGGTGATCGTGCTGGAAGCGCGGCGCATCGCGTGGGGCGCGTCGGGCCGCAACGGCGGACAGGCGCTCGCCGGGTACGCCAGCGACATGGAACCGTTCGAGCGCCAACTCGGCGCCGACGCGGCGCGCCAGGCCTGGCAGATGTCGTGCGAGGCGCTCGACCTGATGCGCCAGCGCATCGCGCAGCACGCCATCGACTGCGACTGGACCGGCGGCGCGCTGACCGTCGCGGTGACGCCGAAAAAGGCACACGCGCTGCGCGCGTGGTACGAAGGCATGCGTGCGCACTACGCAGCCGATCACCTGCAATGGTTCGACGCGCAGGCCACGCGCGCGGCGATCGCCAGCCAGCGCTATTGCGCCGGCGTGCTCGACCCCAGCGGCGGCCACGTCCACCCGCTGAACTACACCCTGGGCGTGGCGCGCGCCGCGGCGCAGGCCGGCGCGACGCTGCACGAGCACAGCGAAGCGCTGCAGGTGCAGCCCGGCGGCGGCGGCGCGCGCGCGCGGGTGCGCACCGCCGACGGCGACGTGCAATGCGACTGGGTGCTGCTGGCGGGCAACGTCAACCTCGGCGCGCTGGCGCCGGCGCTGGCGCGCCGGGTGATGCCGGTGGGCACGTACATGATCGCCACCGAACCGCTCGGCGCGGCGCGCGCCGACGCGCTGGTGGCGGATCGCGCCGCGGTCTGCGACAACCAGTTCGTGCTCGACTACTACCGTGCCAGCGCAGACCACCGCCTGCTGTTCGGCGGCCGCGTCAGCTATTCGACCGTGTCGCCGCGCGACCTCGCCGCGACCATGCGCGCCGGCATGCTGCGCGTGTTCCCGCAGTTGCACGACGTCGCCGTGACGCATGCCTGGGGCGGCTTCGTCGACATCACCATGAACCGCGCTCCGGACTTCGGTCGCGCGGCGCCCGACGTGCTGTACCTGCAGGGATTCTCGGGCCACGGCCTGGCGCTGACCGGGCTGGCCGGGCGGGTCGCCGCCGAGGCGATCGCCGGCCAGGCGCAGCGCTTCGACCTGTTCGCGCGGCTGCAGCACCGCGCGTTCCCGGGCGGCGACGCGCTGCGCACTCCGGCGCTGGTGCTGGGCATGCTCTGGTATCGGCTGCGCGAACTGCTGTAGCACGCCAGGGGCCGCGGCCCGGTTGATTGGTCTAGTGGTCTTACCGGTTGCACGAATGGGTTTGCGGTGCGATGATTGCGCCGCCTCGAGTCGAAACTGTCCGGGCGGACGGTCCCGGCCCGAACCGCAGGCTTACCCGGATGCATGGGTGCCTGCGGTGGCCCTAGCATCGGCCCGGCCTTCGGGCGCGATGCGGATGCTGACAACGACAAGGAGACCACGATGCAGGACCAGGAGAAATCGGAAGGGATGTTCGGCGAAGTCGATCGCCGCGATTTTCTGAAGGTCGCCAGCGCCGGAGTGGCCGCGCTGCTGGCGCGGCCGACGCCGACCTGGGCGGCCAGCGAAAAGCCGATCAAGATCGGCATGGTCGACCCGATCACCAGCACCTTCGCCGCGCTGGGCCAGAGCGAGATCAAGGGCGCCAAGTTCGCCGAGGCCGAGATCAACGCCAAGGGTGGCGTCATGGGCCGTCCGCTGCAGGTCCTGGTCGAGGACAGCGCCGGCAACCCCGGCACCGCGGTGGACAAGTCGTCGCGCCTGCTCAGCCAGGACAAGGTCGACTTTCTCATGGGCACCGTCAACTCGGCCGCTTCGCTGGCCGTGTCGCAGTTCGCCAACCAGCACGACAAGCTGTTCCTCTGCACCGGCGGCCACGTCGACAGCCTGACCGGGTCCGAGTGCAAGAGCACCACCTTCCGCACCTGCTCGACGACCTGGATGCTGACCGCGGGCGACTTCGAGACCCTGTTCAAGAAATTCGGCAAGAAGTGGTACTTCCTGACCACCGACTACGCCTTCGGCAAGTCCGAGCAGACCGACTACACGACGCAGCTGAAGAAGGCCGGCGGCCAGGTCCTCGGCGGTGCGCTGGTTCCGGTCGGCGCGACCGACTTCTCCAGCTACCTGATCGACGTCAAGGCCAAGAACCCCGACGTGCTGTGCCTGCTGCTGGCCGGCAACGACCAGGTCAACTGCATGAAACAGATCGCGCAGTTCGGCATCAACAAGAGCATCGCCGTCGGCGGCGCGCTGTTCGAGCTCGAGCAGGCCGCGGCGCTGCCGCCGGCGGCGCGCTACGGCTGGTGGACGATGGAGTGGTACTGGAACCAGCCGGGCAACGCGCACGTGGCCGACTTCGTCAAGCGCTTCGCCGCCGCGCACAACGGCGAATACCCGACCGCGCGCGTGTGGTTCGGCTACGCGTCGACGCACGCGATCCGGCTGGCCGTCGAAAAGGCCAAGTCGACCGCAACCGCCAAAGTGGTCGCGGCGATGGAGGGCCTGGCGCTGCCTCCCGAGGTCGCGCTGCAGCCGCACACCCCGGTGTACCGCGCGGCCGATCACCAGTTGATGATCAGCATGTTCCCGGGCGAGGTGAACGCGACCGGCAAGTATCCGAACCTGTTCAAGGTCGCCGACATCGTTCCGGGTGCGTCGATCGCGCTGTCGCCGCAGCAGATGGGCTGCAAGCTGCACGCCTGACGGCAACCTGGGGGGCCGCGCGGCGCCGTCGAACCGGCTCCGCGCGGCGCACGATGGCGGCGTCGCCCATCCCGTCCCGCGACGCGCCCGCGCTCGGCGCGCGCGCACCTGAAATCCGACTCCGCGGAGATCCCGCCTTGAACATCGTCCTGGTCTTCAATGTGTTCAACGGGCTGATCACCGGCGCGTTCTACGCGCTGCTGGCGCTCGGCCTGGCCCTCATCCTGGGCCTGAACAACACCATCAACTTCGCGCAGGGCTCGTTCATGGCCCTGGCCGCGTATTTCGCCTACTCGCTGGCACCGCACCTGGGGTTCTGGGGCGCGCTGCTGGTCGCGCCGCTGCTTGCCGGCGTGCTCGGGCTCGTCGTCGAGGTTCTGCTGGTGCGCCGCCTGTACCGACGCGACCCGCTGTATTCGCTGCTGCTGACGTTCGGCCTGGCGATGATCATCGAGGACGCGATACGCACCATCTGGGGGCCGATCGGCGTTCCGCTGGCGATTCCCGACGCGCTCGGCCATCCGCTGAGCAACACGTACTTCTTCCTCACCGGCTACCGGCTGTTCGTGGTCGCGGTCGCGCTGGTCGGAACCGCGGCGCTGTTCGCGGTGCTGCGCTTCACACGGCTTGGAATCCGCATCCGCGCCGGCAACGCCGACCTGGAAACGGTCTCGGCGATGGGCGTCAACATCTACCTGCTGCGCAGCGCCAACTTCGTCATCGGCATCGTGTTCGCCGGAATCGCCGGAATCCTCGCCGCCGGCCAGCTCGGCCTCGACCCGACCATGGGCGACGGGCTGCTGATGCCGGCGTTCGTCGCGATCGTCGTCGGCGGGGTCGGCTCGCTGCTCGGCTCGCTGCTCGGAGGGCTGCTGATCGGAGTCGCCTCCGGAATCACCACGGCGTTCTACCCGTCCGCCAGCGAGGCGGTGATCTATCTCATCATGGGGCTGATGCTGGTCGTGCGCCCGCGCGGCCTGATGGGCCAGGAGGGCCTGCTCGAATGAAAACCGACATCTCCTCGATCCTGCGCGCTCCGGCCGGCGCCGCAGCGCCCGGGATGCGCAACTGGCGCAGCACCGCGCTGCTCGGCGCGCTGCTGGTGACCGCGCCGGCATGGCTGCACTACGTCGGCGGCTACAACGATATCGCCTCGCGGGTGCTGATCTACGGCCTGGCCGCGATGGGCCTGAACCTGCTGCTCGGGTTCACGGGCGGACTGTCGTTCGGCCACGCGGCGTATTTCGGCCTGGGCGCCTACGGCGTCGGCATGCTGCTCAAGTACGGCCCGCCCAGCGTGCCGCTGGCACTGCTGTGCGGCACGCTGCTCGGCGGCCTCGCCGCGACCGTTCTGGCGCCGGTGGTCGTGCGCCGGCGCGGAATCTACTTCGCGATGATCACCATCGCGATCGGCCAGCTGTTCTATTTCGTCGCCATTCGCTGGGCTTCGCTGACCGGAGGCTACGACGGACTCACCGGCTTCAAGCGCCATCCGATCGCGGTGCTGCCCGGTGTGCAGTGGACGCTGGGTTCGACCGGCTTTTATTACCTGGTGCTGCTGTGCTTCGCGCTCGGCGCCGCGGTGCTGTGGGTGGTGCTGAACGCGCCGCTGGGGCACACCTTCGTCGCCGTGCGCGAAAACCACAAGCGGCTGACCTTCCTCGGCGTCAAGGTGCAGCGCTACGCCGCGGTGTCGTTCGCCATCTCGGGGTTCATCGTCGCGCTGGCCGGGGGCCTCAACGCCCTGCTCGACAACTTCACCTCGCCGAACAGCATGGCCAACTCGCTTTCCGGCGACCTGGTGATCATCGCCGTGCTCGGCGGCATGCGCAGCTTCTGGGGACCGTTCGTCGGCGCTGCGATTTTCGTCCTGGTGCGCGACTACGCGAGCAACGTGACGCAGAACTGGATGTCGGTGATCGGCCTGATCTTCGTCCTCTCGGTGCTGTTCTTCCCGCTCGGCATCATGGGCTTCCTCCAGCACCGGAGCAAGAAACAATGACCAGCCTGCTCAAGCTCGACAGCGTCTCGCGTCGCTTCGGCGCGCTACAGGCGCTGACCGACATCTCGATCGACGTCGCCCCGGGCGAGCTGCGCGCGGTGATCGGCCCGAACGGCGCCGGCAAGACCACGCTGTTCAACCTGATCAGCGGTTTCTTTCCGCCGAGCAGCGGTGAAATCGTCTTCGACGGCCAGCGCATCGCGCGCGTCAACCCGACCGAACTGGTCAAGCGCGGCATCATCCGCACCTTCCAGATCACCGAGATCTTTCTCTCGCTGACGGTGTACGAAAACCTGCGCATCGCTGCCGAAGTCGCCATGGGCGTCAGCCACCGGCCGTGGATGGGCCGCGCGCTGCGCACGCGCATCGACGACCGCGCGCAGGAACTGATGGACATGGTCGGCATCACGGCCAAGGCCGACCGCGTCGCCGGCGAGCTCTCGCACGGCGACCAGCGCGTGGTCGAGATCGGCATCGCGCTGTCGCGGCACCCGAAGCTGCTGCTGCTCGACGAGCCCACCGCAGGCATGGGCGACGAGGAGACGCAGAACATGACCGCACTGATCCGCCGCCTGAACAAGGACCGGCAGATCACGACGCTGTTCGTCGAACACGACATGGAAATCGTCTTCGGCATCGCCGACCGCATCACGGTGCTCGACAACGGCCACCTGCTGGCCGAGGGCACCGCGCACGAGATCGCCAACAATCCGAAGGTGCAGGCCGCCTATCTCGGCCAGGCCGCATGAGGACACGCGCATGAACACCGTTCTCGAAGTCGACAAGATCCATACCTACTACGGCAAGAGCCACATCCTCGACGGGGTGTCGTTGACGGTCGGCGAAGGCGAACTGGTCGCGCTGCTCGGACGCAACGGCGCCGGCAAGACGACGACCATGCGCTCCGTGATGGGGCTCACGCCGCCGCGGCAGGGCGCGATCCGGCTGTTCGGCCGCGACATGACCGGCAGCCAGCCGCACCAGATGGCCGCCGCCGGAGTCGGCTACGTCCCCGAAGGACGCAAGATCTTCGGCCACCTGTCGGTGCACGAAAACCTGCTGGTGGCGCGCGAAACCGCGGGCGCGTGGAACATCGACAAGGTCTACCAGCTGTTCCCGCGGCTGTACGAGCGCCGCACCAGCAAGGGAGGGCGGCTGTCAGGCGGCGAGCAGGAAATGCTGGCGATCGCGCGCGCGCTGCTGCTCAACCCCAGGCTGCTGATCCTCGACGAGCCGTCGCAGGGGCTGGCGCCGATCATCGTGCAGGATGTCATGCGCACCATCGCCCGCATGAAGGCCGACGGAATCGCCGTGCTGCTGGTCGAGCAGAACGCCTACCTGGCGCTGCAGCTGGCCGACCGCGCCTATGTGCTCGGCGAAGGCGAAGTGGTGTTCGAGGGCGCGGGCAGCGAATTGCTGGCCGACACCGCGCGCATGGAACAACTGGCCGGCGTGTCGCGCGCGGCCTGAACCCGGGCCGCGCGTCAGCCCAGCGCCTGCAGCAGCAGTTCGCACAGCCGCTTGGCCCACGGCGCCACGCGTTCGGTCGGCACGTAGGAGTAGGCGACGATCAGCCCGCGCGCGACCGGGCCGTCGACGTAGTAGCGCGACAGCGGACGCACGCTGATGCCGTGCACCGCCAGCTGCGCGGCGACCCATTCGTCGTCGACCGCCGCGTCGCGCCCCTCGAACAGCAGGCACAGGTGCAGGCCCGAGTCCTGCCCCGAAATCCGCACCCGCGCGCCGAGCATCTGCTGGATGCGACGCGACAGTTCGTCGCGCCGCGCCTGGTAAGCCACGCGCAGCCGCCGGATCAGGGTGTTGAAGTGGCCTTCGTTGATGAAGTCGGTCAGCGCCGCCTGCAGCATCAGCTGCCCCGGCCGGTAGAGGTCGTACAGCCCGCGGTCGAAGGCCTCGACCAGGTCGGCAGGAACCACCAGATAGCCCAGCCGGATTCCGGGATACATGACCTTGGAGAACGTCCCCGAATACAGGACCTGCGCGTCGACGTCGAGGCCCTGCAGGCTGGCGTACGGCCTTCCGCCATAGCGCAACTCGCTGTCGTAATCATCTTCGAAAATCCAGCAGCGGCGGCGGGCGGCGAACTCCAGCAGCGCGCGCCGGCGCTGCAGGCTCATCACATGTCCGAGCGGGTACTGATGCGACGGAGTCACGTAGATCAACCGCGGAGCCGCGTGCCAGTCGGTCGGCAGCGGCGCGATGCCCTCGGCGTCGACCGCCACCGCGTGCAGCCGCAACCCGGCGGCGAGCAGCGCCGCGCGCGCGCCCCAGTAGCACGGGTTCTCGACCCAGGCCAGGTCGCCGTGGTCGGTCAGCAGTCGCGCGGTCAGGTCGATCGCCTGCTGCGTCCCCGCGGTGATGAACACCTGCTCGGGAGTCACCCGCACCGAACGCGACAGCGTCAGGTACTGCGCGATGGCGCGGCGCAAGGGCATGTGGCCGCCGCGCTGGCCGTAGTCGAGCAGGTCGCGGTCGAGGGTGCGCCAGTACTTGGCCTGCAGCTTGTGCCACAGCTGGATCGGGAACTCGCTGTAGTCGGCGCTGCCCGGAGCGAAGGGCTGTACTTCCAGGCGCTCGGCGCCCGAACTGCGGGTCAGCAAGGCGCCGCGACGCGACAGGATGCGCGGGTTGCGCTGCGGCGCCGCCGCGCGCGCCGGGGTCAGCGGCCGCTGGTCGGGCAAGGTCGCCGAGACGAAGGTGCCGCTGCCCTGCTGCGCGGTCAGGTAGCCTTCGGCGGCCAGTTGCCCGATCGCCGACATCACGGTGTTGCGCGACAGGTCGAGGTCGCGCGCCAGGTCGCGGGTCGACGGCAGCCGGGTGCCGGCGGTCAGCTTCCCGGCCAGGATGGTGCCGCGCAGCGTGTGGTACAAGCGGCGATTCAGGGGCGCCTTCTGCTGCGGGCTGTCGGCCCGATGCAGTTCGGTCAGCAGCAGCTCGGCAAGGTCACAAGAGCGCATTCAATTTTTCGAAGGTAATTGGTCAAATCGGCTGATTCACCCGCGCGCGATCAATAAGAACTCGAATCAAACCTGACAATAAGCTTAATTGGCCCCGTCGGAAAAGCCTAGAGTGGAACTATCGGGGGTGCCACTGATCGCGTATCTTCAACCCAAGGGCTCGCGCTAACTAGTGGAAAACCCTAGGTTTTCAGGCGCCACGAGGCCCCGACAACGATCATGACAACCGAATCCGACTTGCCGCTGGTGGCCGTGTCCACCGACCTGAAGGACCTGTCCGGCCACCCGACCTACGCGGTGGCGCAGAAGTACGCGGATCCCGTGCTCGACCTGTCGCGCTGCCTTCCGCTGCTGCTTCCCGCGTACGGCACCAGGCTTCCGGTGGACGCTCTGCTGGCGCGGGTCGACGGCCTGGTGCTGACCGGTTCGCCATCGAACATCGAGCCGCACCACTACGGCGAAACGCCCGCCAACGCCGACTCGCCGGCCGATCCGGCGCGCGACGCGACCACGTTGCCGCTGGTGCGTGCCGCGCTGCTCCACGGCGTTCCGGTGCTCGGCATCTGCCGCGGCTTCCAGGAGATCAACGTCGCGCTCGGCGGCTCCCTGCTGCAGCAGGTGCACCGCACCCCCGGCTACCACGACCACCGCGAAGGCGGCGACGACATCGAAGCCCAGTACGGTCCCGCGCATGCGGTGCGCGCGGTGCGCGGTTCGCGCATCGAGCGCATCGTCGGCGCGTCCGAGTGGACCGTCAACAGCCTTCACGGCCAGGGCATCCGACGCCTGGCCGGAGAACTGGTCGCCGAGGCGCACGCGCCCGACGGCCTGATCGAGGCCTACAGCCACCGCGACGCGGACGGTTTCCTGCTCGCGGTGCAATGGCACCCGGAATGGCGCGCGGCGGGCAATCCGGTGTCGCGCGCGCTGTTCGCCGCGTTCGGTGATGCCTGCCGCGCGCGCGCCGCGGCGCGCCGTGCGCGCCTGCACCCGTCGGAGACCGCCTGACGCCACCGCGGCGGCATCCGCCGGGCACGACACGCACAACGCGACTTTCTCGAACGAACCAATCCCATGGACCATCGCACACAGTGGAGCTTCAACGATCTCGAACGTTGGCTCAATGAACGCCGCATCACCGAAATCGAATGTCTGGTGCCCGACCTGACCGGCGTGGCGCGCGGCAAGATCCTGCCGCGCAGCAAATTCACCGAAGATCGCGGCATGCGGCTTCCCGAAAGCATCATCGGGCTGACCGTGACCGGCAACTGGCCCGAGGACGAGCGCATCGACTCGCTGATCGCCGACACCGACCGCGACATGAACCTGGTTCCGGATCCGTCGACCGTGCGCCTGGTGCCGTGGGCCACCGATCCGACCGCCCAGGTCATCCACGACTGCTATTTCCGCGACGGGCAGCCGGTCGACTACGCGCCGCGCACGGTGCTGAAGAACGTGCTGGCGCTGTACGCCGAGCGCGGCTGGGAGCCGGTGGTCGCTCCCGAGCTCGAGTTCTACCTGGTCGACAAGAACACCGACCCGGACCAGCCGCTGCGCCCGCCGATCGGCCGCAGCGGTCGCGCCGAGACCTCGCGCCAGCACTACAGCATCGACGCGGTCAACGAGTTCGACCCGCTGTTCGAGGACATCTACGACTACTGCGACGCGATGGACCTCGACGTCGACACCCTGATTCACGAAATCGGTGCCGGCCAGATGGAAATCAACTTCCTGCACGGCAACCCGCTGGAACTCGCCGACAAGGTGTTCTTCTTCAAGCGCACCCTGCGCGAGGCTGCTTTGCGCCACAACATGTTCGCCACCTTCATGGCCAAGCCGATGGCCGGCGAACCCGGCAGCGCGATGCACGTGCACCAGAGCATCGTCGACCGAAAGACCGGCCGCAACATCTTCAGCAACGAGGACGGCAGCGCGTCGGAAGCATTCAGCCACTACATCGGCGGCTTGCAGAAATACGTTCCGCACGTCATGGCGCTGTTCGCTCCCTACGTCAACTCGTACCGCCGGCTGGTCGCCAACACCGCGGCGCCGACCAACGTCGAATGGGGCGCCGACAACCGCACCGTCGGCATCCGCGTGCCCAACTCGAACGCCGAGAACCGGCGCATGGAAAACCGCGTCATCGGCGCCGACGCCAACCCCTACGTCGCGCTGGCCGCCAGCCTGGCGTGCGGCTACCTGGGCATGGTCAACGACATCGAGCCGCTGCCCGAAATGAAGGGCAACGCGTACAGCACCCCGAACGCGATCCCGCTGCCGCAAAGCCTGTCCGAGTCGGTGCGCATGCTCGACGAGGTCCCCGAACTCGAGAACGTCCTCGGGCGCCGATTCTGCGGCATCTACAAAGCCGTGAAGATGAGCGAATACGCCGAATTCATGAAGGTGATCAGCCCCTGGGAACGCGAACACCTTCTGCTTCACGTTTGATCCAACGTTTCAGCCGAGCCTCGTCATGTCCACCCGAACCGAATTCGACACCGCCGCGCTGCGCGCGCTCGACGCCGCGCACCACCTGCACCCCTTCAGCGACACCAAGGACCTGAACGCCGCCGGCGTGCGCGTCATCGTGCGCGGCGACGGCGTGCGCATCTGGGACTCCGACGGCAACGAAATCATCGACGGCATGTCGGGTCTGTGGTGCGTGAACCTCGGCTACGGCCGCGCCGACCTGATCGACGCGGCGACCGCGCAGATGCGCCAGCTGCCGTTCTACAACGCGTTCTTCAAGACCACCACGGCGCCGGCCGCGCAACTCGGCGCGCTGCTCGCCGACATCGCGCCGCCCGGCTTCGAGCACGTGTTTTTCACCAACTCGGGGTCCGAAGGCAACGACACGGTGATCCGGCTGGTGCGCCGCTACTGGGACCTGCTCGGCCAGCCGCAGCGCAAGACCATCATCAGCCGGCACAACGCGTACCACGGCAGCACCATGGCCGCGGCCTCGCTCGGCGGCATGGCCGGCATGCACGCGCAAGGCGACCTGCCGATCCCGGGAATCGTCCATATCGACCAGCCGTACCGGCTGCAGCACGGCCGCGACGGCGAAAGCGAGCACGACTTCGGCCTGCGCGCGGCCGGCTGGCTGGAAGCGAAGATCGTCGAACTCGGCGCCGACAAGGTCGCCGCGTTCATCGGCGAGCCGGTGCAGGGCGCCGGCGGCGTCATCATCCCGCCGGCCAGCTACTGGCCCGAGATCCAGCGCATCTGCGACAAGTACGGAATCTTGCTCGTCTCCGACGAAGTCATCTGCGGCTTCGGACGACTGGGAACCTGGTTCGGCTGCCAGCATCCGCACATCGGCACGCGTCCGGACCTGATCACCTTCGCCAAAGGCGTGACCTCGGGCTACCTGCCGCTGGGCGGGGTGCTGGTCGGCGACCGGCTGGCCAAGGTGCTGATCGAACGCGGAGGCGACTTCAACCACGGATTCACCTACTCCGGGCACCCGACGTGCTGCGCGGTGGCGATGGCCAACGTGCGCGCGCTGCGCGACGAGGGCGTGATCGAACGCGTGGCGGCCGACACCGCGCCGTACCTGGCAGAGCGTTTCGTCTCGCTGAACGACCATCCTCTGGTCGGCGACGCCCAGGCGCTGGGCATGGTCGCCGGCCTGGTGCTGTACCAGGACAAGGCGACGCGCCGGCATTTCGACCCGGCGCTGGGAATCGGCTATCGCTGCCGCGACAACTGCTTCAAGAACGGCGTGGTGATGCGCGCAGTCGAGGAGCGGATGATCATCGCGCCGCCGCTGGTCATCACCCACGCCGAGATCGACCAGATGATTGATCGAATCAGAGCAAGTTTGAACGACACATTGGCTGGTTTGAGGAAGGACGGACTGATATAAACCCGGTCTGTGACAAGGGAGCGGCGGTCCGTCGGCACGATGGGTCCGGGAACTTGGCATTGAAATTGCATAGATTCAGCGGTCTTTTTCCACTTCATTGCTCTTCGGGGATTGCACATGCGTAAACGATCATCCTTCGCCGGGAAACTGCTCTCGGCGGCCGCGCTCGGCGTCGCAGCGCTCAGCTTCGCTCCGGCGCACGCCGGAGGCGTGGTGAACATGTACAACTGGTCGGACTACATCGCGCCGACCACGGTGCCGGGCTTCGAGAAGGCCACCGGAATCCGGATGCGCTACGACACCTTCGATTCGAACGAAACCCTGTTCGCGAAAATGGTCGCCGGCGACACGGGTTACGACATCGTCGTACCGTCGTCGAACTGGGCCGCGATCGACATCAAGGGCGGGCTGCTGCACCCGCTGAACAAGGCCAAGATTCCGAACTACAAGAATCTCGACCCGAACCTGATGAAACTGCTGGCCGTCGTCGACCCCGGCAACAAATACATCATTCCGTGGATGTGGGGTTACACCACCGTCGGCATCAACGTCGACAAGGTGAAGAAGGCTCTGGGCAGCACCCCGCTGCCGGCCAACCCGTGGGCGCTGCTGTTCGACCCGACCTACGCCAACAAGCTGAAGTCGTGCGGGATCTCGTTCCTCGATTCGGGCGACGACATCATGGAAGCGGCTTTCACCTACCTGGGAATTCCGCAGGACACCCAGAACCCGGCCGATTTCGACAAGGCGTGGGCGATGCTGCAGAAGGTCCGCAACGACGTCAGCGAGTTCTCGTCGTCGGGCTACATCAACGACATGGCCGGCGGCTCGATCTGCGCCGCGCTGGGCTGGTCGGGTGACATGGGCATTTCGGCCACCCGCGCCAAGGAAGCGCACAACGGCCAGCACATCGAGGTGTTCCCGCCGACCCACGGCGCGGTGATCTTCATCGACACGATGGCGATCCCGGCCGACGCGAAGAACGTCGACAACGCGTACAAGTTCATCAACTACCGGCTGCAGCCGCAGGTCTGCGGCGCCGACACCAACACCGTGTCGTACGCCAACCCGGTTCCGGCGTCGCTGCCGTACGTGAAGGCCTCGGTCAAGGACAACGACTACGTCTACCTCAAGCCCGACATGATGGCCAAGCTGCGCCCGCCGAAGGTCTACACCAACACGCAGCGCCGTCTGGTCACCCGCTTGTACACCAAGTTCAAGACCGGCCTGTAATCGCCCCGCCGCCGCCCGCGCGCTTCGCGCGCGGGCGGCCCGACCGAATCCGCACATCCGCATCATGGCGCAACCCAGCAGCAACGGACGGTCGCAGCCGACGTCCGCCTTCCTGACCATCGACGGCGTGACCAAGCGCTTCGGCGAGGTGGTCGCGGTCGACACCATCGAACTCGACATCGCGCAAGGCGAGATCTTCGCCCTGCTCGGGTCGTCCGGCTGCGGCAAATCGACGCTGTTGCGCATGCTCGCCGGCTTCGAGCCGCCGAGCAGCGGCCGCGTGCTGCTGGCCGGCGAGGACATCACCGACCTGCCGCCGTACGAGCGGCCGATCAACATGATGTTCCAGTCGTACGCGCTGTTTCCGCACTTGACCGTCTACGACAACATCGCCTTCGGCCTGCGCCGCGACGGCATGGACAAGACGGCGATCGCGCAACGCGTGACCGAGATGCTCGCCCTGGTGCAACTGACGCCGTACGCCAAGCGCAAGCCGCACCAGCTGTCGGGCGGCCAGCAGCAGCGGGTGGCGCTCGCGCGCAGCCTGGCCAAGAGACCCAAGCTGCTGTTGCTCGACGAACCGCTGGCCGCGCTGGACAAGAAACTGCGCGAGCGAACCCAGCTCGAACTGGTCAGCATCCTGCGCCAGGTCGGCGTGACCTGCGTCATGGTCACCCACGACCAGGAGGAAGCGATGACCATGGCCGACCGCATCGCGGTCATGCGCGACGGCCGCTTCCTGCAACTTGGAACTCCGGGCGAAATCTACGAACACCCGCAGACGCGCTTCGTCGCCGACTTCATCGGCAACGTCAACCTGTTCGACGGCCACCTGGTCGTCGACGAGGCCGACCACTGCGAAATCCGCTGCGACGAAGGCCTGTTCCACATCGGCCACGGCATCAGCGGAACGCTGGGCGCCGAGTTCAGCGTCGCGCTGCGCCCGGAGAAGATCGGCATTGAACTCGGCCGCCGCGAGCCCGCCGCGAACCTGATCGCCGGCACCGTCGCCGGGCGCTCGTACATGGGCAGCTACACCGCGTACGAGGTCGAGCTGGCGAGCCGGCGCCGCGTGCGCGTGACGGTGTCGAACGCCGACCGCCACGCCGACCCCTTCGCCAACGGCGCCGAGGTCATGCTGAACTGGGCCGACACCGCGCCCGTGGTCATCGCCGACTGACGCGGAGACAGACAAGTCATGGCCGAGCCGAGTCCCCGCCGCCGGGCGCAGCGCTTCAACTGGGGGCGCCTGAGCGTCATCGGGTTGCCGCAACTGTGGCTGCTGGCGTTCCTGCTGGTGCCTTTCGTCATCCTGCTGAAAATCAGCCTGTCCGAGAGCAACGCGCTGGGAATCGGCTTCGAGCCGATCATGCGCTGGGCCGACGACAGCCTGTTGTTCAAGCTGAAGTTCACCGCGTACCTGGCGCTGGTGCGCGACCACCTGTACGTGGTGACGTACCTGTCGTCGATCTGGTACGCAGCGCTGACCACGCTGCTGTGCCTGGTCGTCGGCTACCCGTTCTCGTACTTCATGGCGCGCACGCGGCCGACGCTGCGCCCCGCCCTGCTGATGCTGGTCATGCTGCCGTTCTGGACCTCGTTCCTGATCCGCATCTACGCCTGGAAGAACCTGCTCGACCTCAACGGCCTGATCAATCAGTTCCTGCTCTGGACCGGAATCATCCACACCCCGCTGCGGATGATGTTCACCGAGTTTTCCTTCATGATCGGCATGGTCTACGGCTACATCCCGTTCATGATCCTGCCGCTGTACGCGACGCTGGTGAAAATGGATCTGAGGCTGATCGAAGCCGCGGCCGACCTCGGCTCGACGCCGCTGAAGACCTTCTGGCTGGTCACGGTTCCGCTGTCGCGTTCGGGAATCATCGCCGGATCGCTGCTGGTGTTCATCCCGGCAGTCGGCGAGTACGTCATCCCGTCGCTGCTCGCCGGCCCGTCGACGCTGAACATCGGCCGGGTGATGTGGAACGAATTCTTCGACAACCTCGACTGGCAGCGCGCCTCGGCGGTGGCCATCGTGATGATCCTGCTGATCCTGGCGCCGATCGCGGTGTTCAACAAATACCAGACCCGAAGCATGGAGGCCTCGCGATGAAACGCCGTTCGCTGCTTCCCGCGGCCTGGATGGCGCTGGTCTATTTCTTCCTCTACCTGCCGATCGTCGTCCTCGTCATCTACTCGTTCAACAACTCGAGGATGGTCACGATCTGGGGCGGCTGGACGTTCAAGTGGTACGGCGCGATCGTGCACGACACCGAGGTCATCAACGGCCTGCTGCTGTCGCTGAAAGTCGCGCTGGCCACCGCGTGCAGTTCGGTGGTGCTCGGCACGCTGGCCGCGTTCGCGCTGTCGCGCTACCGCGGCTTCAAAGGCAAGAGCCTGCTGAACTTCATGATCAACATTCCGCTGGTCATGCCGACGGTGGTCATCGCGCTGGCGCTGCTGATGTTCTTCGTCACCGTGCAGAAGACGCTGGGCTGGCCGCAGAAGGGCTTTTTCACCATCTTCATCGGCCACACCGTGATGTGCATTTCGTACGCCGCGGTGGTCATCGAGTCGCGGCTGAAGGAAATGGACCAATCGATCGAGGAAGCCGCGATGGACCTCGGCGCGCGTCCGTTCCAGGTCTTCATGCTGGTCACCCTGCCGTCGATCTCGCAGGCGCTGGTTTCGGCCTGGCTGCTCGCCTTCTCGCTGTCGCTCGACGAGGTGGTGATCTCCGCGTTCCTGTCCGGACCGGGCGCCACGACCTTGCCGGTGGTGATCTTCTCGCGGGCGCGCCTCGGCCTGAACCCGACCATCAACGTGGTCGGCGCGATCACCGTCTACCTCGTCGTCGTCGCGGTCGCCGTCAGCAGCGTCCTGATGGCGCGGCGCGAGCGCCGGCGCGTGCAGGAAAGCGCCGCGGCGCTGCGCCAGGAAGTCGAGTTCCACCCCGGCGTGCACGCCGGGGACACCGGAACCGTGTTGTCCTGATCGATTTCGCTTTTTCAGTCCTTGATGCACCCGCCCCAGGAGGATTTCCATGCGTAAAACGATGTACAAAACGTTCAGTCTCTCGGTTCTGGCGCTCAGTCTCGGGTTCGCGCCGGCGATGGCGCGGGCCGACACCAACGCCCAGATCCTGAAGCAACTCAAGGCCCTGCAGGCCCAGGTGCAGCAGCTCGAGGCCAAGGTGCAGGCGCAGGACGCGCAATTGCACGCGCAGGCCGCCACCGTGCAGGCGCAGGGCACCACGCTGCAGGCGCAGCAGGGCCAGGTCGCCAACGCGGCCGCCACGGCCGACGACGCGTCGACCCAGGCCGACCACAACGCGGTGCAGATCACCGGACTGAAGGGCGCGGCCAAACGCAGCGGCATGGAAGGCATGACCATCACCGGCATGATCGCGCCGGCGTACGTCTACAACCAGGACCAGCAGAACTCGTCGTTCGTGTTCCTGAACCGTTCGAACGGACAGGCCGGCGCTTCCACGATCTACAACTACGACAACTCCAGTTTCGGCCAGGCCTACATCCAGTTCCAGAAAGTCACCGAAGGTGGCACGAAGTGGACGCTGAACCTGTCGCCCGACCGCGGCAACGGCGCGAACATGAACGGCAGTTCGATCGTCAACGAGGCGTCGGTGTCGATGCCGATCAACGGCGACGACAACACCCGCCTGATCGCCGGCCAGATCCCCGACTGGGAAGGCTACGAATACGTCAACGACAACCAGACCTACGCGGTCACCCACAACCTGCTGTTCGATTTCACCGAACTGCTGGCCTACACCGGAGTGGGCGTCGACGTCAGCAACGGCGACAACCTCGAGTGGAAGGCGATGATCGCCAACATCAATGCGCCGCGCTACGACTACCTGAACGGCATCGGCGCCGGCGGTCGCGCTCCGGCGCTGGTCGCGCGCTTTGACTACAGCCTGCCCGGCTACGACAGCGCCGGGGTCGGCGGCTGGGGCCTGGTCGGCAAGGTGCCGAATTACGCGCTTTCCGAAGCCGTGCTCGGAGCGGCGAACGGCATGAACTCGACCGCCGAAATGGCCGAGTTCGACGCCTACCTGAACAAGGGCGCGTGGGGCTGGTACGGCCAGGTCAGCTTCGGCAAGCAGGCGCAGGCCGCGTACAACGGCGGCGACGCCAAATGGTGGGGCCTTTCGGGCACCGCAACCTACAACTTCACGCCCCGACTGCTCGGCTTCGCCCGTGCCGACTATCTGAACGACTCGGCCAACGGCGGCGGTACGATCGGTGGCTTCAACGGCACGGATCTGGCCAACGTCACGGACAACGGCTTCGGGCCCAATCCAGCGACCTGCGACGCCACCGGCAACAACTGCACCGGCAACGGTGCCAACCGCTACGCGCTGAGCCTGGGTACCGACTACCAGCTGACCAAGTCGACCAAGCTCAAGCTCGAATACCGCTACGACGGCTCCAATCTTCCGACGTTCCTGAACGTGTCCAGCGGCCATTACAAGAAGAGCAACAACCTGCTCGCCGCCGACCTGGCCGTCAGTTTCTGATGCTGTTTGCAGCGGCGCGGGACACCGCGCCGCGACCGCGCCGGGCGGCGACAGCTGCCCGGCTTTTTTATCCTGAAGCGTTCAACCGATGCCCGCCGTCGTCCCGTTCGACACCGAACTGCAGCCCGAGGCGTACGCCCCCGACCCGGCGCGGGTGCTGCGCGGCGACCCGCGGCAGCTGAGCTGGAACCATTACACCGACTCGAGCGGCCAGTTCTGCGCCGGCGTCTGGCAAGGCGAGCCCGGCGCCTGGCGGGTACGCTATGCGGCGCACGAGGAGGAATTCTGCGTGCTGCTCGAAGGCGAAGCCACGCTGACCGGCGACGACGGGCGCAGCGTGCGGCTGCGCGCCGGCGACGCCTTCGTCGTCCCCGGCGGCTTCGAGGGCATCTGGGAAAACCACACGCGAGTGCGCAAGCACTACGCGATCATGACGCTGCGCGAAGCCGGGGACGCGACGCGCGGCACGCAACCCGAGGAGATCTCCGCATGACTGCTCCGCAACCCCAAGGCCTTTGGCACGGCCGCGCCGCCGATCTGCTGGCGCGCGGAATCGACGGCCGCATGGTCGTCGACGGCCACCGCTACAACGCCACCGACGGCGACCTGTTCGACTGCGTCTCGCCGATCGACGGGCGGGTCATCGCCCGCGTGGCGCGCGGCAAGCAGGCCGACATCGACCGCGCCGTGCAGTCGGCGCGCGCCGCGTTCGCCGATCGCCGCTGGGCCGGAATGCCACCGGCGGCGCGCAAGAAGGTGATGCTGGCGTTCGCCGAGCGCATCCGCGCCGCACGCGACGAACTCGCCCTGCTCGAAACCCTGGACATGGGCAAGCCGATCAAGAACGCGCTGGCCGCCGACGTGCCGGGGTCGGCGCGCTGCATCCAGTGGTACGGAGAGGCGGTGGACAAAATCTACGGCGAAATCGCGCCGACCGGGCCCGGCGCGCTGGCGCTGGTCACCCGCGAGCCGGTCGGCGTGGTCGGCGCCATCGTGCCGTGGAACTACCCGATGCTGATGGCGTCGTGGAAACTCGGCCCGGCGCTGGCCGCGGGCAACAGCGTGGTGCTCAAGCCGTCGGAGAAGTCGCCGCTGACCGCGCTGCGGCTGGCCGAACTGGCGCTCGAGGCAGGCCTGCCCGAAGGCGTGTTCAACGTCGTCCCCGGCTACGGCCACGAGGCAGGCGAAGCGCTGGCGCTGCACATGGACGTCGACGCCATCGGCTTCACCGGCTCGACCCGCACCGGCCGGCGCATGCTCGACTACGCCAGCCGCAGCAACCTCAAGCGCGTGTACAACGAACTCGGCGGCAAGTCGGCCAACCTGGTGTTCGCCGATTTCGACGACCTCGAGCGCGCCGCGCGCACCGCCGTCGACAGCATGTTCTACAACCAGGGCGAGAGCTGCAACGCGCCGTCGCGGCTGCTGGTGCAGGACGACGTCGCCGACGCCTTCGTGCAGCGGCTGGCCGCGCTGGCCCCGGCCTACCATCCGGCCGACCCGCTCGACCCGGGAACCACGCTGGGCGCGCTGGTCGACGAGACGCAGACGCGCACCGTGATGGGCTACATCCAGGCCGGGATCGACGAGGGCGCGCACTGCGTCACCGGAGGCTGCCGCGCGCTCGAGTCCAGCGGCGGCCAGTACGTCGCGCCGACCGTGTTCGACTCCGTGCGCAACGACATGAAGATCGCGCGCGAGGAGATCTTCGGCCCGGTGCTGTCGGTGATCCGCTTCAAGACCGAGGCTGAGGCGGTGGCGCTGGCCAACGACAGCGCCTACGGCCTGCACGCCGCGGTCTGGAGCAGCAACCTGGACCGCGCGGTGCGGGTTTCGCGCGCGCTGCACGCCGGAACCGTGCACGTCAACCAGTACGACGAAGACGACATCACGGTTCCGTTCGGCGGCGTCAAGCAGTCGGGCAACGGCCGCGACAAGTCGCTGCACGCGTTCGACAAATACAGCGAATTGAAGACGACCTGGATGCGCATCGGCTGACGCGCCGCATCAAGCCCCGCCCCGACGCAGTGGGCTAAGATCGTCGGCGGAGGTGGAAGCGCATGGCGGATCCGCCCGGGATGGCATCGGCGCAGCTGCGCGGCGGCGTGTTCGCCGATCCCGCGCGCGAGCGCGCGTGCGTCGGCGCGAACTGGCCGATGCTGTCGGCGCGCGCGCGCGAACTGGCGCTGTCCGGCGGCACCGGCCTGCTGCTGCTGGGCCTGGTCGACCTGGCGCTGCTCGGCCCCACCGCGATCTGGGGCGCGCTGCTCGCGGCGCGCATCGCGGTCGGCGTGTCCGCGCTGGCACTGTGGCGCACGGCACGCGGCGCCGCGCAGCCGCGGCGACTGCGGCGGCGGCTGCTGGCCTTCGAGGCGCTGGCCGCCGCGCTGATGCTGGCCGACACCGCGGCGCTTCCGCTGCGCGCTGCGGCCCCCGCGATGGCCGCGCTGACGCTGCTCGCCGCGCTGTACGTCTACGCGCCGCTGCTGACCCCGGCCGCATTGTGGATCGGCCCCGCGTTCAGCCTGGGCTTCGTCGGCCTGCTGCTGCGCGACCCCGCCCACGCCCCGGCGGCATGGGCCGCTGCGCTGCTGACGCTGGTGAACCTCGGCGGCCGGCGGATCGCGCTGCAGCAGGCCGGCTTCCTGCGCCTGGCGTGGCTGGACCGCGAGGCCTTGCGGCGCGCGGTCGCCGACCGCGCGCGCATCGGCAGCGCGCTGCGCGCCAGCGAGGCGCGCCTGCGGCTGCTGTTCGACGCCGCGCCGCTGCCGATGCTGCTGGTGCGGCAACACGACGCCGCGCTGCTGCGTCACAACGCCGCGGCGTCGCGCTGGCTGCAGCCGCTGGACCGGGCCGCAAGCACGGTGGCGCGACTGTGCGCCGGGCTGCGCGTCGACGAGGCGACGCGGTACATCGAGTTGCCGCTGGGCGACGGGGTCGCGCAGCCGCGCGACGCGCTGCTGTCCGCGCGCGTGCTGGACATCGACGGCGAGGCCTGCGTGCTGGTCGGCATGGCCGACGTGGCGTCGTTGCACGACGCGCAGCGCGGCGTCGCCGGACTGGCCGAGATCGATGCGCTGACCGCGCTGCCGAACCGCCGCGGCTTCGCTGCGCGCACCCGCGCGCTGCTGCGGCAGACGACGCCGCTGGCGCTGCTGCTGCTGGATCTGGACCATTTCAAGCGCATCAACGCCATCCACGGGGTCGGCGTCGGCGACGAAGTCCTGGTGCAGGTCGGCGCGCTGCTCGGCCACCACATGCGTCACGGCGACGTCATGGGCCGCCACGGCGGCGAGGAGTTCGTCGCCTTGCTCGGCGTGGCTTCGCGCGCCACGGCGCGCGAAGCCGCCGAGCGGCTGCGCGCGTACATCGAGGCCCATCCGTTCGCCACCAGCGTCGGCGTGCTGCGGCTGAGCGTGAGCATCGGCCTGGTGCTGCGCGAAACCGGGCCATCGACCCCGGACGCGCTGGCCGCGCTGCTCGCGCTGGCCGACGCCGCGCTGGACCGGGCCAAGCAGCGCGGGCGCAATCGCGTCGAAATGCACGAGTAAGGCGTTGCCGAAATGACATGACGCCCCCCGCGTTTTCGTGGGCTGGAATGAAAATCGGTGCATTCTCGCTTCATGGCGACAAATGTGTGCCTTATGATGAATCGCCGCTTCCGGCACGACACGACAAAATCATGAACGCTGCCACCCGATCGATGCTTGCCGGCCTGACCGGCCTCGCCGCGCTGTGCGCGATCCCGGGCCACGCCGCCGACGCCCCGGCGGACCGACCCCAGGTGGTGTTCGCGATCAGCAACTCCGAATCGATGGACGGCGACCTGACCGGCGCCATCATGACCGGCTCGGGGATGCTTCCGGACAACCTGTCGAGCCTGTACGCGAGCAGTTCGCCGCAGCGGTACAAGGTCCCCGACGCGTTCACGCCTCCGCTCGACCCCGGGCAGCAGGGCGTGGCGCCGTACACGGTCGCGCGCCAGGGAGTGCTGTACGACAACAGCGCCAGCCGGCTGAACATCGCCAAGGCCGGGATTCTCAGCGCGCTGCACAACTACATCGATTCGGTCGACTTCGCGCTCGCCACGTACAAGGGCACCGACACCGGGGCCTACGACACCTGGGTCTACTACCTGCCGTCCGACGCCAAGGGCTTCGTGTTCACCAACGACCGCCTTCCCGGAAAGCGCTACGTCGCCAATCCGTGCTATCAGTATCAGGCGGCGAACGCGTCGAAACTGGTCGCAGCCAACTGCCGCAGCATCGCGCTGAACGACGGCGCGAACGGCCCGCAGCTGCTCGACGGCAGCCGCTACATGCAGATCGGGATCAGCAGCGACGACGAGAACGTCAACGACGTCCTGTACCACCGCCCCGGAATCCCGGGGCTGATCGACAACTTCGGCCGCATCGTTCCGCCCACTCCGTATCCGCCGAACTACACGATCAAGGACTACAACAAGAACAAGGTCAAACTGTCCTATGACCGATCGGTTCCGGTCGGCTACGCATTCACGGTGACGCCGACCAACGCCGGCTACATTCCCTATTCGCCGCGCGCGCTGTTCGTGCAGCGCGGTTTCGGCTACGTGGTCAACGCCGCGCCCGACACCGCGGCCACCACGGTGCCGATGACCAGCGGGCTGGGCGCGCACCCCGGCACGGCGCAGATCGATCAGGCGCTGGCGCCGTTCGCCGCCGCGCTGGCGCCGGAGACCAACGACGCGAACAACAGCCGCACGCCCGAGGTCAAGGCCATGGCGGTTCAGGCGCCGCTGGCCGGCCTGGTCAAGGGCGCCGGCGCGCTGTTCGGCAAGGGCCCGTTCTCGGCCTGCCCGGGACGCGCGCTGATCCTGGTCACCGACGGCCTGCCGACCGAGGACCTCAGCGGCGACTACTGGCCGCCTCTGGGCAGCGCGGCAGGCCAGGGTTACGCTATGCACGCCGGCTTCTACGGCCGCGCCGGCGACCCGGCGTACGGCATCGTCGACGAAGGCAGCAACGCGCCGTCGGGCACCATCGCCGGCCAGCTCGACCTGGCCAGCACCAACGACCAGGCGCTGATCGACACCATCGAGCAGATCCGGCAACTGCGCCAGGCCGGGGTGCGCACCTTCGTCGTCGGCATGGGCGCCGGAGTCGACGAGAAGGCCAACCCGGCCGCGTACGCGGTGCTCAATGCCATGGCCATCGCCGGCGGCACCGCGCACGAGTACCCCGCCGACAGCGCCGCCGCGTTCACCGGTGCGGTCAACGCGATCGCCGCGCGCATCAAGGAGTGCGAACTCCCGCCGGCGCCTCTGGGCAGCGTGTATTTCCCGTACGACCGCTACGTCATCCTTCCCATGTACCGCAACAACCGGGCCCACATCCTCGCGAACGCACGCTACATGCGCGCGCACCCGCAAGTCCACGCAGTGCTGCAAGGCAACTGCGACGCGCGCGGCAGCCGCGAGTACAACCTGGCGCTCGGCCAGAAACGTGCCGAAGTGGTGATGAAAGCGCTGGAAAAGCTGGGAATCGCCGCGTCGCGCATGGAAGCGGTCAGCTTCGGCAAGGAACACCCGCGCGCCGAAGGCTCGACGCGCGCCGCCTGGGCCGAGAACCGGCGCACCGACGTGTACTATCCGGACAGCGCCGGCAGCGCAGCGCAGCCGGTACCACTGAACTGACACCCGCGCGGCGGCGGCGCTGCCGCGCCACCGCCGCCTGCCCGATGCCCGCGCCGTCCCTGGCCGACTATGATTTCGCGCTGCCCCCGGAACTGATCGCGCAGCACCCGGCGCCGGAGCGCAGCGCCAGCCGCCTGCTCGACGCGCGCGACGACGCGCTGGCCGACCGCGTGTTCGCCGATCTGCCGCAACTGCTGCGCAGCGGCGACCTGCTGGTGTTCAACGACACCCGGGTGATCAAGGCGCGGCTGTACGGCGCCAAGCCGTCGGGCGGCGCGATCGAGTTGCTGGTCGAACGCGTGCTGCCCGATGGCGACGTCGTCGCGCACATGCGCGCCAGCCGCAAGCCCGCCGCGGGCAGCGTGCTGCGCATGGAGGGAGGCTTCGACGCCGAACTGCGCGGGCGCTGGCCCGACGCCCACGGCGCCTTGTTCCGGCTGCGCTTCAGCGGCGACGCGTACGCGCTGATGGAGCGCCACGGCCACGTTCCGCTGCCGCCGTACATCCGGCACGCCGACGATGCATCCGACGCGCGGCGCTACCAGACCGTGTTCGCGCGCGTTCCGGGTTCGGTCGCCGCGCCGACCGCGGCGCTGCACTTCGACGCACCGCTGCTGGACGCGCTGGACGCGCGCGGGGTGCAGCGTGCGTCGGTCACCCTGCACGTCGGCGCCGGGACTTTCCAGCCGGTCAAGGGCGACATCGCGACCCACACCATGCACAGCGAACGCTACGAGGTTCCGGCAGCGACGCTGCGGGCGATCGCGCGCGCCCGCGCGGCCGGCGGCCGCGTGATCGCGGTCGGCACGACCACGGTGCGCTCGCTGGAAAGCGCCGCGCTGCACGCGCGGCTCGACGAGACCGCCGAGGCGGTGCGCGGCGAGACGTCGATCTTCATCACCCCGGGCCACCGTTTCCAGTGGATCGACCTGCTGCTGACCAACTTCCACCTGCCGCGTTCGACCCTGCTCATGCTGGTGGCCGCGTTCTCGGGCCTGCCGCGGGTGCAGGCCGCGTACCGGCACGCGATCGACGCCCGCTACCGCTTTTTCAGCTACGGCGACGCGATGCTGCTGCAGCGCGCCGACGCGTAGCCGCCACCGCGGCTCAGCGCACGCGCTGCGGTCGCGCTCCGGCGTAACCCTGGTAGCCGCTGACGCCGAGGTCACGCAGCAACGCCAGGCGCGCCTCGGATTCGACCCCGCAGGCCAGCGTGACGATGTCGAGCGGACGCGCCACGCGGACGACCGAGGCGATGAAGAACTGGTTTCCGGGGTCGGTTTCCAGATCCTGCAGATACGAGGCGGCCAGCTTGATGTACGACGGGCGCAGCTGCTGCAGGTACTGGAACGCCGAGGCGTGGAAGCCGAAGTTGTCGACCGCGAAGCCGGCCCCGGCCGCGCGCAGGCGCGCGACGCTGTCCGCGGCGCGCGCCAGGTCCTGCACCAGGCCGAACTCGGACACCTCGAACACCAGGCGGCGCGCGAGTTCGGGCTGGGCGCGCAGGTGTTCGAGCAGTCGCTCGAGCAGCCCGTCGTCGTGGATCGACTGCATCGACAGGTTCACCGCGAGCTGGCCGCCGTCGCCGGGCTGCGCCGCGAAGTGCTGGAAGATCGCGTCGAGGAACGCGCCGTCGAGCGCCGGCATGAGGCCGAAGCGAAGCGCCATCGGGATGAAGCGCGCCGCCGGCACCGGTTCTCCGGTGGCGTCGAGCAACGAGCCGGTGATTTCGCACTGCAGCACGCGCGGCGTCGGCTGCGCGAAGGCGAACACCGTCTGCTGCCACAGCGCGATGTCGCCCGCCGTCAGCGCGCCGCCGATGAACGCCTTCCACGCCGTGGCGCCTTGCACGTCCATGCCGCCCGGGTCGTGCTGCACCAGCACCAGGCGGTGGGCACCGGTCTGCGCCAGCGCCTGGCGCACTCCGGCGTCGGCCTCGCCGAGCAGCGCCGAAACCCCTTCGGCGCTGTGCGGCACGTAGACCGCGCCGACGCCGTGGCTGACGCCGCCCGCGCCGCTGTGCGCGACGACCGCGCCCACCGCCTGGTCCAGGCGCTGGCCGAACTGCTGCGCCGCGTCGAGCCCGACGTCCCAGCCGAGCAGCGCGAAGGTCGAGCCGCCGAGCCGCGCGCGCAACGGCTGCGCGCCGGGGTCGAGGGTACGCAGCGCGTCGGCCAGCGCGCGCACCAGCGCGTCGCCAGCGGCGAAGCCCTGCGCGGCGTTCAGCGCGTCGAGGCCCTCGATCTGCACCAGGTACAGAACCGCCGACTGGCCGCCGTGCGCCTGCAGGCTGTTTTCGAGCTGGTGGTTGAAGCTGCGCCGGTTGTCGAGGCCGGTCAATGTGTCTCGATAGGCTTCGACGCGATAGCGTTCGGCGGTCGCGATCTCCAGACCGATGGCGTCGCGGATCTTGCCCGACAGGGTGTTGATCGCCTGCACCACGCGGCGCAGTTCGCGCGCGCCCGGAATGCGCTGCACCGTGGTGAAGCGGCGCTCGCCGATGTCGGCGGCGACCGCCTCGATGTCGCGCAGCGGGCGCAGCACGGTGCGCAACAGCGCGCCGAGCAGCACCAGCGAAATCAGATAGAACAGCAGCAGCAGGCCGGTGGCGGCACGCGTCGTGTGCCACAGCTGACGGTAGGCGAAGTCCGGCGAACTGGTCACGACCACGCGCCCGAGCTGGCGCCAGCCGGCGCTGATCAGCGACTGCGCGCTCGGCGCGGTCAGCGGCACCAGCCGGGCGAACCAGCCCGGCACCGACGGCGGCGCCGGCGGCAGCTGGCGCAGCAGCAGGGTCTGGCCTTCGGGCGACAGCACGCGGATGGCGCGGTAGTAGCCGCGCTCGAACACCGCGTCGACCGTGGTCTCCAGGCGGACCCGATCGTTGTGCGCCATCGACAGCGGCAGCACCAGGCCGAGCGACGTGGCCACGTCCTGCGCGTGCGACGTCAGCTGCTCCTGCAGGTAGTGACGCGACGCGCGCACGTAGCTGGCCTCCAGGCTCGCGAGCAGCACCGCGAACAGCAACGAGACCACGATGAAAATGCGCTGGAAAAGTGTCATGCCGCCCCCTTGTGCTCAATAGCGGTTTTCTTGCGCCATGCGGCGCTGCAGGTCACGCCAGACGCGGATCTGGCTCGAACTGCCGACCGGGTTGGTGATGCCCACGGTCCACAGGTCGTCGTCGTTGAAGCTGTACACCGGAACCAGGTCGGGGCGCTGCGACGCAGGCTCGACGTTCGGAATCAGGTTGTCGAGGATGTACGGATCGGCCGAAGGCGTCGGGTAATACGCCAGGACCATGTGCGGCTCGTCGATTTCGGCCACCGTGACGTACGTCAGCCGCATGCGGTCGACCGGCACGCCGAGGTCCTTCAGGGTGTAGTACTTCGCGATCGCGTAGGCCTTGCAGTCGGCGTCGTCGACGCCGAGGGTCTCGACCGGCGACGGCATGTAATTGGCGTCGCCCCAGGTGTCCTGGTCCTCCTGGTAGGGGATCCGGTTCCAGAACGCGTTGGTCGCGCGCAGCAGCGCCATGATCGCCGGGCCGCTGGCCGGCGGTGCGGGCGGCTGCGCCGCTCGGGCAGCCGCCCG
>JAJZHS010000111.1 GCA_021798395.1 Pseudomonadota bacterium | reverse complement strand
TCATCGTCGCGGGCTCGCACCAATGCTCTTCCGGTCATCTGGGCGCCGCCGTTCACCTTGTAGCCCAAGGCCCTTGCCCGTCGTTTCTTCCAGGACACCTGGCCCGCGCGCGGGCTTACCCTGCTCTCAAGGAATCGCCGGGCCGCCCCAAGATTCCTTGACCCCCACGGGGGGCGGGCTGGGCGCAGCCCGGCCCTGGGGGCGCTCAGAACCAGGCCATGTAGTCGACCTCGGTCGAGGTCACGCCGTGGGTGTCGTAGGGTTGCTGGCTGTAGTTCAGCCCGATCCCGATGCGCTGACTGCGGTCGATCGCGTAGCTGGCTCCGACCGCCAGCGCCGGGCGCAGATGCGGAGTCGAATTCGACAGGCTCATGGCATTGAGCTGGCCGATGTCGGCATTGGTCACCGTTGCGCTGCCGGTGTTGCTGTACAGATCCTGTTCGATCCCGACCGACGCCGAGCCGTCGATCCGGTCGCCGAGCGGTCCGTGGAAGCCGGTGCCGACGAGCGCGGTGACGAATTTCTCGCTCAAGTCGCCGTAGGTGAGCGGGGAGCCGGTCGTGCCCTGGACCAGTTGCTCGGTGTAGCCGCCCAGCGTCGCGTCGGTGTAGCGCACACCGGCGTAGGGCGCGACCACCCAACCGTGTTCGACGTCGTGGTCGTAACGGACGACGGCGGTGACGCCGGTGGACTTCAAGGTCGAAGTTCCGCTTCCGGGCTCGGCGGTGCCGATGCGCGGGCGGGTCAGCGTCAGCGTGCGGTCGCCGAAGCCGGCGGCCACGCGCACCGCGTAGCCGTCGCTGCCGGGGTCCTGCGTCCACACGCCGTAGGCGCCGACGATGGGGTTGGTCGAGTCGGTGCTGACCAGCGGCGAGTGCGCCTGGTAGTCGATGCCCTGGTCGGCCCAGCCTCCGACGCGCAGGTTCGTGTCGACGCGGTAGCCGCCGAAGACCATCGCCGCGGCTTCGTGCGGGCCCGAGCTGTCGATCACCGTGTAGCGGCCGGCGGCACCCAGGCACACGTTGCCGGTGTCGAATGCGTCGCAATCGCTGTTCAGGTCGTTGTTCAGCGCGCTCGAGGCCAGCGTGAACGGTGTCTGAAGCGCAGCGGCCAGCGCCTCGGTGCTGGCGTTGGTGTCGGAAGCCAGCGGTGCCGTGCGGGACAGCAGGAGTTCGAGCGCGCCGCCGACGTTTTGCAGCGCAAGCACGTAGCCTTGCTGCAGCGTACCGCCGCCGTAGACCGAACCGAAACTGCCGTTGATGCCCGCGGTCGCGCTCAGCAGCGGATGCAGACCGTCGGCGTAGGTCGTCGATGTGCCGTACAGTTCCAGCGCGCCGGCCAGCGTCGCCGTGCCATCGACGTGCAGTTGCTGGATGGTCGACGACGTCACGCCCAGCACCAGGGTGCCGTTGGCGGCCTGCGTGTAGTTCTGCACCGTGACGTCGCCGTTGGCCGCCGCAAGGTTGAAGGTGCCGTCGTTGCGCACGGCGCTCGAGGTCGCGATCGATCCGGCGCCGGCCAGCGCCAGGGTACCCGCGTTGCCGATGACCGTCGCTCCGGTGTATTGGTTGACGCCGCCGAGGCTTTGTGTGCCGCCGTTGACGATGAGGCCGCCGCTGCCCTGGATGACGCCGTTGAATGCGGCGGCTGCCGTGGCGGCCGTTGACGGCGCGGCGCTGGCGCGGCGCGGCAGCGGCATCGCAGCGAGGGTCGGCGTCAGCAGGCTGGCGCCGGCGGTCACCGTCAGGTTGCCCGAGCCGAGCAGCACGGCTCCGCTGCCGCCGAGCGAGCCGATGGCCTGGCTCTGGTTGTTCAGGTCGAGGGTGCCGGTGGAGGCGACGACCACGCTGCCGTTCGCCGGCAGCACGTCGGTGGTGCCGGTGATCAGCGTGCCGCTCTGTACGACGGTGCCTCCGGTGTAGCTGCTCGCGTTGGCCAGCGTCAGGTTGCCGCTGCCGTTCTGCACGATCGATCCGTTGCCGGTCACGCTCACGTTCAGCGTCTGCGCGGTGTTCTGGTTGAACGTCAGCGAGGCGCCGCCCTGCAGCCCGATGTTGCCGGTGAGAATCCACTGGGTCCCGAGCAGCGTCAGCGTGTTGTTGCCGCCGGTCAGCAGCAGCGAATCCGCGGCGCTGCCATCGCCTTCGATGGTGCCGGAGTCGATGATGGTCAGCGACTGGCCTTCGACGCCGACCCCGCCGACCCCGGCGACGCCTATTTGGCTGCCCTCGCCGCCGGGCGCGGGTGCACCGCCAGAGATGGTCCCGTTGTTGATCAGCGTCGAATTATTGCCGTACACGCCGGCGCCGCCGCTGCCGCCGGCGCCGCCGGTGCCGTTGGGGGCGGCGCCGGCGAAGCCGCCGCTACCGCCGAAGATGGCTTGGTCGTTGACCAGGGTGCTGTTGGCGTCCAGCACCAGGCCGGCGCCTCCGTTGCCGCCGGCGCCGCCGGTCGCGTTGGCCGCCGGATCGGCGGCACCGATGCCGCCGGTGCCCCCGGTGAGCCCGCCGTTGTTGGTCAGCGATCCGTTGAGCGCGAAACCCGCCAGCCCCGCGCCGGCCGCGGCGTTGGCGGTGCCATTGGCGCCAACTTGGCCGATGAATGAGTAGTTTTGTCCGAGGATCCAGTCGCCGCTGCCGCTGGTGGTCAGCGGCGCCGGCGCATAGACGAGGGGCGTATTGCTCGGCACCATGGCGATCGTGGTGACCACCGCGCTGTTGCTCGATTCCACGGTCAGCGGCGCGGTCAGCTTCGGCAGCGTGGCGCCGAAGATCGAAAACAACGGTCCCCCGACGACGTCGATCACGACCGTGTCGTTGGTCCCCGGGTTGGCGCTGGTTTGCGCGATCGCATAGCTGAACGTGTCCACGACCGTTCCGCTTCCGTTGTCCTCGACACTGGCGGTATACGTCGTCGCGAACGCGCTCGGCGCCGAGGCGATCGCCAGCGCGACCAGCGCGGCGAGGCGGGTGCGGCGCGGCGCCAGCATCGCCTGCAGCCCCGGCCGGGAGCGTGGCCGCGCCGCACGGGCAGGGGCCGGCGCCAATCCGGCGGACGAAGCATTGCGACGCTGTGTAGCTGCACGCACCTGGGGCATGGTTGAACTCCTTGAAAGTGATTCAAACGAGCGGTTGAGAATGTGCCTGGCATTTTGCGGTGCGGTGCATGCAAACAGTTCGAGGGCGCTATCTATCGATGGTTAGTGTGGTGTGAATGATTATCCAGACGGCTCGCCGCAGCGGTGCGCCGGCGGGCGCGAAGCGTATTGCACCGCACGCTCCGGCGCATACATTTTGTCACGTGGAGAGCCTGCCGAGGCGCGTCGCACTGATAATCGGCGGCGCGCAATCGCGCCCGTCGTCTCGCGCGGAAATAATGCCATGTTATTTGCGTGCGCATGCCTTCTGAAAATGCGGCGTGTTAATTTCAGCCGTGTGCGTCATATCCGGCTGGAGATCGCCATGCAGCAACCAGGGTTCGACCTCGAACGCTATGAATTCCATGTCTACCGCCGCGCCCACGAGCCCGCGGCGCGCGAATTGGTGCAGCTGCTGCTGGCGCTGGACGCCAGCGGGGGCCGCTTCGGCAGCGCGTTCTCGGCGCAGCCGACCATGGCCGGGCTGGACGACGGCGAGCTCGACGCCCATGTGCTGTCGCGAATCGCCGCGGCGACCATGTGCCTGTTCGCCGACCCCGGTTTCCGCCTGGCGCCGATCGGCGTCGCGCATCTGCTCAACCTGCACCGCTGGCTCGGCACCCTGTTCGCCGCCAGCCCGTTGCGCAACGCCGACGCGGTGCTGCGCACCATGAATCTGCGCGGCCCGGCCAGCGCGGAACTCGAGGTGCGCCGCGAGGACCTGGCCAAGCTGTGCCTGCTGTTCAACGCCGACTCGCGCATCCCGCTCAACCTCGAGGCCTTGTGGGCCGGCGACCGCACCCTGGCCGCCGGCCTGTGCCTGAGCCTGCTCGCGCCGCGCTTCGTCGGTTCGCTCGAGGCGCACGCCAAGCGCGAGGTGGTGCTGCCGTGGCTGGCGTCGCGGCTCGACCAGATCGACGACCTCGACGCGCTGCCGACCGCGATCCTGCACGACGCGTACATGCACTGCAGCTACGCCGACCGCGCCGACAAGCACGCGATCAAGAGGCCGATCAACGCCCTCATCCGGCGCAAGCTGGCGCAGATGGGGCTGTCGCCGGCGACCGCCGCGGTCGCGGCTCCGGCTCCGCCGCGCGGCGCCAGGCCCTTGCTGCTGGTGGTGCTGGAGTGGTTCAACGCCACGCATTCGATCTACCGCACCCACTCGCGCACCCTGGAGGCGGCGCGCGCGCGCTTCCGTGTCGTCGGCATCGGCCAGCGCGAGGTCGACGCCGCCGGCCGCGCGGTGTTCGACACCTTCGTCGAACTGCCGGCGGACGGCGGGCTGGCCGCCCAGTTGCACTTCATCGCCGACTACGCGCGGCGCGAGGGCGCGCAGGTGCTGTACATGCCCAGCGTCGGCATGTTCCCGCTGACCATGTTCCTCGCCAACCTGCGGCTGGCGCCGCTGCAGTTGTTCGCGCTCGGCCACCCGGCCACCACCCTGTCGCCGGAGCTGGACTACGCGGTGGTCGAGGAGGACTACGTCGGCGACCCCGCGTGTTTCAGCGAGCCGCTGCTGCTGCTGCCGCGCGACGGCATGCCGTACCGGCCTTCGGCGGCCATGGCCGGCATCGACCTGCCCGGTGCGATCCGCCCGCGGCCGCAGGTGGTCGAGATCGCGATCGCCGCCACGACCATGAAACTCAACCCCGGCTTCCTGGCTGCGCTGGCGCGCATCGCCGACGGCTGCGGGCGCACGGTGCGGTTCCATTTTCTCGTCGGCCAGGCGCTGGGGCTGGTGCGCGAGCAGGTGGTGCACGCGGTGCGCCGCCAGCTCGGCGAACGCGCCGTGGTCTACGCCCACCAGCCTTACGCCCAGTACATGCAGTGCATCGCGGGCTGCGACCTGTTCCTCGATCCGTTCCCGTTCGGCAACACCAACGGCATTGTCGACACCGTCGCCGCCGGGCTGGTCGGGGTCTGCCGCAGCGGGCGCGAAGTGCACGAATGCATCGACGGTGCATTGTTCCGGCGCCTGGGACTGCCCGAGTGGCTGGTCACGCACGACGTCGACGGCTATGTCGCGGCCGCGGTCCGGCTGGTCACCGACGACGCCTTGCGTGCCGAGCTGCGGCGCAGCCGCGCCGGCCCCGACAAGGTCCGCGTGCTGTTCGAGGGGCGTCCGGAAGTCTTCGGCCGCAGGCTGCTTGCGGCGCTGCGCCTGCAGCGGATCCGCGCCGAGCGCCGCGCCGGCTGCGCTGCCTGCGCCGCCTGATGCGCGGCCCGCTACGCCGCCAGTTGCGCGGCCAGTTGCGCGCGGGTCAGCGGCCGCGGTAGCCGCTGACCTGCGCGCCGTCGTCGACACGCAGCCGGGCGAACCCCGGCAGCGCCAGAAGCGGCAGCGCCGCCAGCAGCACGAACGCGACGTGGAACTGTGCCAGGTCCGGCGCGTGTCGCGCGCCGCCGAGCAGCGCGAGCAGCGCCGCGCTCAGCGAGACGCCGAAGCTGACTGTCAACTGCTGCAGCAACCCGCCCAGGCTGGTGGCGCGACTCAGCCGCGGCGCCGCGACATCGGCGTACGACAATGTGTTCGAGCTCATGAACTGGGTCGAGCGCACGATGCCGAACAGCACGATGTAGGCGCCGATCAACCAGCGCGGCGTGCCGCTGCCGATCAGCGCGAAGCCGGCCAGCGTCGCGCTGCCGGCCAGCGCGCTGGCCGCGAGCAGCCGCGCGAAGCCGAAGCGTCGCAGCAGCGGCCCAAGCGCCAGGCGCACCAGAGGCGATCCGACCGCGACCAGGAACGTCAGCGAGCCCGACTGCAGCGCGCTCATGCCCAGGCCGAGCTGCAGCATCAGCGGCAGCAGGAACGCCGTGGCGTTCAGCGCCACGCGGCACGCGCCGCCGGCCAGGGTGCCGATGGCGAACGCGCGTTCGCCGAACAGCGTCAGGTCGACCACGGCATCGGCGCGGCGGCGCGCGTAGCGGGCGAACGCCAGCAGCAACAGCGCGGCGCCCAGCAGCGGCAGCAGCGCCGCGCCGCGCCCGGCGATCTCGAGCGCGCCCTGCAGCGCGGCGATGCCGCCGCCGAACAGGACAAAGCCGAAGGTGTCGAAGCGGGCGTCGCGATCGACCGCGCGGTCGTGCAGGTGGCGTGCGGCCAGGACGATGCCGAGCATCCCGAACGGAATGTTGACGGCGAAAATCCAGCGCCACGACAGGTACGTGGTCAGCGCTCCTCCGATCAGCGGGCCGAGTACCGGGCCGACGAGCGCCGGCAGCGTGGTGTAGGTCATCGCGCGCACCAGCTCGTGGCGCGGGAAGCTGCGCAGCAGGATCAGCCTTCCGACCGGGGTCATCATCGCGCCGCCCAGGCCCTGGACCACGCGCATCGCGACCAGTTGGGCGAAACTGTCGGCCAGCCCGCACAGCGCAGAGCCCAGGGTGAACAGCGCCAGCGCGGCGATGAACACCCGGCGTGTGCCGTAGCGGTCGGCGCACCAGCTGCTCAGCGGAATGAACACCGCCAGCGTGAGCACGTACGCGCTGACCGCCAGGTTGAGCTGCACCGCGCTGGCGCCCAGGCTGCGCGCCATGTCGGGTACTGCGGTGGTGATGATGGTGGTGTCGAGCTGCTCCATCAGGAAAGCAACCGCCACCAACAGCGGGATCAGCAAACGCAGCCGCGGCTCCTGCTCGACGGCAAACGCGGGGGACGACGGCTCGACGGGCATGGCGCGGTGATTATCGCCGCGGCGCGGCCGCGCCGAACGCACTGCTTGGATACCCCTAGGGACAGATCAGGGACTCACTGATCCTGTCAATTCGTTGCGATTTTTAGCATCTTGCTCATCGGCTCCAGCGTTCCACGAGGTCGTGCTGGACGTTCCGGGTTCGAGCGTTGTCGAAGGAATCGCACACCATGAAGCAGTCCACCACCGCCGCGGCGGCGCGCGACGACCGTTGCGCGACCGCGCTGCTCGGGCAGGCCCTGGCGCTGCAGGCCGCGGGCGACGCCGGCGCCGGCTGCGCGCTGCTGCAGCGCGCGGCCTGCCTGGGGCTGGCCTCGGCGCAATACCACCTGGGGCAGTGTTACCGGTACGGGCGCGGGGTGCGCGGCGACGCGGGCCAGGCGCTGGGTTGGTTTCGCGCCGCCGCCGCGCAGGGACATGCACGCGCGCTGTGCAGCCTGGGCGCCATGCTCGAGCGCGGACACGGCGTCGAGCGCGACTGCGCAGCGGCGGCCCGCTGTTACCGCAAGGCCGCCGAGGCCGGCGTGGCCACGGCCGCGTATCGGCTGGGATGCCTGTATCAGGAGGGGCGCGGCGTGGCGGCCGATGTGGCGCGGGCCGCGCTGTGGCTGCGCCGCGCCGCCGCGCAGGGCGTGCCCGCCGCGCAGTACGCGCTGGGCCGCCTGTTCGAGGTTTCCGGGGGGCTCGGCGACGACGCGCTGCACTGGTACGGGCAGGCCGCCGCGCAGGGCGTGCGCCCGGCGCAGGACG
>JAJZHS010000110.1 GCA_021798395.1 Pseudomonadota bacterium | reverse complement strand
CAAGGAGCTCGGCATGGTCGAGGCCGTCGCGTACACGCAGGGCGAGTGCTTCGCCGCCGGCGTGCAGTTCGCGCGCGCCGAGGGCATTGTTCCGGCGCCCGAGGCCAACCACGCGGTCAAGGGTGCGATCGACGAGGCGCTGCGCTGCAAGCGCGAGGGGCGCGCCGAGACCATCCTGTTCAACCTCAGCGGACACGGCCATTTCGACATGGCGGCGTACCAGCAATACTTCGCCGGCGGGCTCACCGACGAGGCGTACGACGAAGGCGAACTGGCGCAGGCGCTGGCCGGCCTGCCCCGCGTGGCCGAGGCCGCCTGACGCCGCGGCCCGGCGCGGGCGCGCCGCAGGACTCCTGAAGCGCTCCCGCCGGGGAAGGGTGCGGCGGCACGACCGTCGCCCCCGTCAGTGCGACCAGGCGGCCGCGTGCCGGATGAGGTGCGCGTACACCGGGCGCGGCACATGGGTGTGCCAGTTCCCGGAGACCTTCGCGAACAGCACCATGCCGGCGCACACCGCGACCAGCAGCGCGGCCGTCGTCGCCGGGCCCGCCACCCGCCGTCGCCAGCGCCGCGCCGCGTCGGGCGCGGTCCGCGGCGCGACGGCGAACTGCAGTCCATGCGCGACCGGGCACGACGCCACGCACCGCATGCACGCCGTGCATTCGGCCGATCGCACGCGCGTCAGGCGGGATACGGGCAGGCCCGCGGGGCACGCGCGCGCGCATTTGCCGCAATCGATGCACGCCTGCGCGTCGCGGCGGATCTTGAACGGGCTGAGCAGCGACACAACGCCCATCAGCGCGCCGTAGGGACACAGGTAGCGGCACCAGAAGTTCTGCACCAGCATCGACAGCAGCGCCAGCAAGGCGAGGGTCCCGATCCCGGCCCAGCCGATGTCGCGGAAGAAGTCCAGCAGCTTCACGTCGGCGATGAGCCCGAAAGGCGTGCGCATGAAGCCGCCGATCGCGGCCGCGGACATCGTGCCGACGCTGACGACGAAAAATCCGAGCAGCAGATACTTCAATCCGCGCAAAGGAACGTCGATCCAGCGCGGCGGTCGGAGCGTGTGTCCGAACAATTTCTGCCCGCCTTGCCAAAGCCATTCCGACACGGTTCCGATCGGGCAGATCCAGGAGCAAAACGATCTCTTGAGCACGAGGCTGCTCAGGACGAAGGCCATGAACAGGAACATGGCCGCAGGATGAACCTCCGGCACTCGGCCGGTGCCGAGGAAATACCTGGTGTTCATCAGGCCGACGATGGGCAGCCAGCCTTCGATACCGGGAGGGCGCGGCACCCGCGGCGCGTGCGCGGAAGTCTCGATGCAGCGAACCCACAGGTAGAACTGCGCGCCCAGGTACAGGTTCAGGGCCAGCGACGCCCATTGCACCAGGCGCCGCACGCGTTGCGAGCGGTCGGGAGCGATCCGGCGCGCGATTTTCCGGCTTTCGACGTGAACCACGATCGGCACGAAGTCGCGCGTGGTGGCGTCTTCCGGCAAGGCGCGGTGCGCGATGGAGGTGGAGCGCGGAATCGGGGCGGTCATCGTCGGGCTGGCAAGGGCGTGGCAGTGCGCGACGCGGCCGAATCAAAAGATGCATCGCAACTACAACTTTAAACGCAGGACGCGGCAGGCCCGGTTGACCTGGAACAAATTCCGGCGTTTCCTCGCCGAACCCAACCCGCACGTCGCGCTGACGAGCCGCTCGCGGACATTTCATCGCAATGGGGACATGATCGAGCAATGTCACAACACGAACATGGACCATCCGATCCGGAGTGCCCCAGCCCGAGCGGGACAGATGAGTTCGCAAGCACCTGAAGTGCGATTCGACGACGCGCAGCGCACGCTGCGCACCACGCGGTTGCTGCTGCGCCCGCTCGACGACCACGATGCCGCGGCGCTGTTGCGGCTGTACGCCGACCCCGAAGTCACCCGCGAGTACGAAATCGACACCCTGAGCCGGCTCGACCAGGCCCAGCGGCTGCTTCGCGCCTACCTGCAGTTCCACCAGCGCTTCGCGCTGACCCTGGGTCCGGGGCAGGACCTGATCGGAACCTGCGGTTTCACCCTGTGGGATCAGGCCAACCGGATGGCCTCGCTCGGCTACGACCTGGCCAGACCCTTCTGGGGACAGGGGCTGATGCGCGAGGCCGCGACCGCGGTTCTGGGCTACGGTTTCGCGGCCATGCAACTCAACCGCGTCAACGCGTTGACGACGCTGTACAACGTGCGTTCGATGAAACTGCTCGCTGCGCTTGGATTCGAGGAGGAAGCCGTGCTGAGCCAGTTCTCGTACTGGAAGGAAGCATTCCACGACATGCGCATCTTCGCCCTGCTGCGCACGCGGGTGATGGCGCCGCAGGCTTGAGCCTGGGAACGCAGGCCGCCGATGTCACAGTTTTGACCCGAAACGGTGATTAAAGTTGCCGCATTCCTGCCCCGTGAGGAACGCAAGATGGCGACTGCCGACCATGAGCCGCTGAGCCGATGGCGCTGCGACGTGTGCCGCGAGATGATCGACGATCCCGGCGAAGGGTACGTCGTGTGTTCTTGGGACGCTGACGGTCAAGCGGGAGGCTTCAAGGTCGTCCACGGCCGACACCGCCCCAGCCCTGTTTCGGACTCCATCGCCTTGGCCGGACTGCTTGGCCACGATGGCGCAGCCAAGTTGCTGTCGTGGCTCAGCGCGGGTCCGGTCATGATCGCGAACAGAGCCGGCCGGGTCAAAGGATGCCGCGTCACGAACCTTGATGCGTTCGTCGATCTCTTCCGGCGGCTGCAAACGCCCTTCTACGAGGAAGCGCGCGCGAGCCTGAGCGACGGGGAAATCCTCTCGGATCTGGCCGACGTGGACGAGGTCTTTCCCTACACGCAGGGAATCCTTCGCGAACTGTGGATGGTGTCCACGATCGGCAACATGCACTTGCCTTCAGTGCATCACGGCGGGCGGGAGCCGCCGGAGGCATTCGGCAGTCTCCAGGGCGCAGGTGGGTGAGCGTCCGTCCTGCGGTGGTGTCGCGCGGATCGGCTGGCGGCGATGGCCCTGGGCGGGGACGCCGACGACCTGGTCACCGGCGAGCGTCGCGCCGGGTTGTTGCAGCGCGGCAGTGTTGGGCGTACGCGCATCGTCACGCCGGCCGCGTTCTGCGCCGAGGTGCTTCGATAGCGGGCGGGCGCCGTGCGTGGTCAAGCCAGAGCCGCGACGACCGCCGCGATGGCTGCGGGCGCGACCGTCAGGCCGATGTGGTCGATCCCTGGCAGCAGGGTGACCGGCCAGTCCTTGCCGGCGCCGCGCACGATGTCGGCAAGCTGCGCATTGTCGAAGACCTCGTCGTTGACTCCGGCGAGGATCGCGCAAGGCCGTTCGACGCGGCGCATGGCCGCCGTGTAGTCGCGCGGCGGGCGGAAGTTGCTCGCCAGGTTGAAGTCGTACTGTGCCGTAGCGCGTGCGCGCATATCCTCGTCGAGCGCAAAGCGGATCACCGGCAGCGCGTTGGCCCAGCGCACGTCGACGGCGTTGAGCAGCAGCAGCGCGAGGATGCGCGGCATGCCGATCGCAACCCAGCCGCCGCTGGCGGCGCGCTGGTTCGGCGCGCGCTCGCCGAGGAACGGCGCCAGCAGCAGGTAGCGCTCGAACTGCTGCTGTGCGGCCGACGCGGCCACGCGCAGCACGAAGCCGCCGCCCGACGAGAAGCCGACGAGGGTGCAGGGACGCGGCGGCTGCACCAGGCGGACGAAGTCGGCGAGGTCGGCTTCGAGCCGGCCGATGCGGTCGATATGGCCGCGGCGCCCGGAAGGCCCCGTGGCCGCGGATGTCAGGTGCGTAGACCTCGAAGCCGACGGCGGCGACGGCGCGCGCCAGCGGGTGCAGGCTGGCGCCGTCGGCCGACGATCCATGCACCAGCACGACGCTTCCGCGGCTGCCGCCGCTGCCGCGGGCATGCCGATAGCCGAGTTCGACGCCATCGCTGGCGCGGAAGAAGGACACTGCTGGCAGGTCGGAGAAGTCGACTGCGGCGAACGGCGCGACGATGTCGGGCAGCGGGCGCGGCCAGCGCGGGCCACCGAAGGCCAGCACGAGCGCGACGACGAGCGCCATGGCGCAGGTCGCGGCGCCGAAGGCGAGGGCGAGGGCGAGCACGAGCATCACCGGCCTTGCGTTGGTGTCAGACGAGCGGAATGTGGATGTCGGTTTGCCACTGCTCGGGTGGGGTCGTGTCCGGGTTGCTGCGTGGGATGCCGAAGGTGCGGCTGGACGCCACCGGAGACTGGCCGCTGTGCAAGCGCCAGTCGATGAACCGGCGCACGCCGGCGTTGACCAGCCCGATCGGTCCGCCGTGTTGCAGCGCCGCGACCCGGGTGGCGGCGAATTCGACGATCCTGACCTGCATGACGATGCTCCTGGAAAATGGGGAACGACAAAGGCTGCGCTCCAAACCTGCCAGTTGGGCCGCCGCCGGAACGCGCTCGGCGCCATGCCGAACGCGCGTTTGAACGCCCGGCTGAAGGATTCCGGGCTGTTGAACCCCGCGTCCAGGCAGGCGTCGAGCACGCTGCAGCGCGGTTGCGACGCCAGCCGACGCGCGGCGCGGCGCAGGCGCATCAGCTGCACGTAGCGCGCGGGCGGAACGCCGACATAGGCGCTGAACTGGCGATGGACGTGAAATTTGGAGAAGCCGGCGACGCGGCTCAGGGCGCCGAGCGACAGCGGCTCGTCGAGATGGGCATCGATGTGGTCGAGCACGGCGGCGATGCGCCGGGCGTACGCCGTGGTCGAGGAAGCTTCGGTTGGCATGACCGAATGTTCACCCACCGCGGTCGATCTTGCGCTGCGCGCTTTGTTGCGGCTGCGGCAGCAGGGCCGAATTCGGGAATTGCGCGGCAGGCTCGACTGGCAGGGTGATCTTGAAGCGATGCGGACAGACGCATGATTCTTGTCGATTCCAGCGTCTGGATCGACTATTTCCGCGGGCTCCCCACGCCGCAGGCCGACTACCTGGACGAGCTGTTGGGAGTGGAGGCTGTTTGCATCGGCGACCTGATCCTGACGGAAGTTCTGCAGGAATTTGTTCAGGACCGCGACTTCGATCGCGCCAAGGACCTGCTTGCAAGCTTGGACATCGTCGAGCTCGGGGGGCGCGATGTCGCGGTTCAGGCAGCGACCTACTTTCGCCGGCTTCGGCGACTCGGCATCACCGTGCGCAAGACCATCGATACCGTGATCGCCACGCGCTGCATCCGTGATGGCTTGACGTTGCTCTACAGCGATCGGGACTTCGATCCCTTCGTGCGCCATCTCGGTCTGCGCGCTGCCTTGCCCTGATCGCTGGGGACAACGCGCCCGCCGCATGCGCGGGTCAAGCGGGGTGAGCGGCCCGTCCTTGCCGGCGCCGCGCTTGCGCGCGTTATCGCTCGTTTGGCGAGGCGCATGAAAAAACCGCTCCGGATCTTTCGATCGGGAGCGGCTTTCCTGCGTCTTGGTGCCCAGAAGATGCACCAGAAATCCAGCAAATACGCGGCTCACGAGAGGTTTGGCGTAATTTCGGGCGTAATTTTTGCGTAGCGGGCACAGCGGCGTCGTAAGCCCGCGTTATCAGCGCACCAAGGATCTTGGTGCGTGTCATCCTGGACGCCAATTTAAGTAGCTACAATAAACTTGTGCAAATCGACTACAACGATGCCAAGCGGAACTGGACCTTGCAGGAACGAGGACTGGACTTTGGCCGCGCCGTCGAGGTGTTCGCCGGTAGGCACTACACAGCGGAAGATGTGCGCGAGGGCTACGGGGAGCAGCGCTTTGTCACGGTTGGACTGCTGGACGGGCGCATGGTTGTCATGGTCTGGACTCCGCGCGGCGAGGTGCGCCGAATCATCAGCATGAGAAAGGCCAATGAACGAGAGCAAACGCGGTATTCAGCGCGCTTCGGTTGACCCTTCGGTTGACCCTTCGGTTGACCCTTCGGTTGACCCTTCGGTTGACCCTTCGGTTGACCCGGAAGACGCACCAGAGTTGGACGACGCATTTTTCGAACGCGCCGATGAGTTTGTCGGCGAGCGCCTGGTGCGCAGGGGGCGCCCCCCTAAGTCTGGCCGCACCAAGCAACTTTTGAGCGTGCGATACGACGTCGAGGTCATCGAGGCGTTCCGGGAGACGGGGGATGGCTGGCAGTCGCGGATGAACGACGCGCTCAAGCAGTTTCTGGCCGAACACCCGATCAAGCGAACCTGATCGGTGCCGCGCGCCGGGAGCAAAAAAGCCCGCGCGGCGGGCTTGATGTGAGGATGTGCAGCGCAGCCGATTTCTCGACCGCAAATGAAAAAGCCGTTCTAGATGCTTGATCTAGAACGGCTTTTTTGATGCTGGTGCCCAGAAGAGGACTCGAACCTCCACGCCTCGCGGCGCTAGTACCTGAAACTAGTGCGTCTACCAATTCCGCCATCTGGGCCGAAGCGAGAACTATAACAGACTCATCGTGCTTGTCCAGCATCGGTTCGTTGCAGCGACAATAGTCCGTTTCCACGGCGCGACACCGCGCCGCGACCGACCGGATGAAAGGGCCACCGTGATCGTTGAAGGCATCGTGCAGGGACACCGCGACGGGTACGGCATCGTCGCAGTCGACGGTGGGCCGGACGTCTACCTGCCGCCGGTGCAGATGCGCGGGGTGCTGCATCTCGACCGCGTGCGCGCGCGCGTCGTCCGCCAGGACCGGCGCGGACGCGCCGAAGGCCAGCTGGTCGACATCGTCGCCCGCGCGCCCAGGCCGGTGATCGGGCGGCTGCTGCACGAGAACGGAGTCTGGCTGCTCGCGCCCGAAGACCGGCGCTACGCACAGGACATCCTGATCGAGGCCGACGGCCGCGGCGCGGCGCAGCCGGGACAGGTGGTCAGCGTCGAACTGATCGGGCCGCCGACGCCGCAGGCGCCGCTGCTCGGCCGCGTCGTCGAGGTGCTCGGTGCGTTGCACGACCCGGGCATGGAAATCGAGATCGCGGTGCGCAAGTATGGGGTGCCGTATCGCTTCAGCGGCGGAGCCGACAAGCGCGCGGCGGCGCTGCCGTCCGCCGTGCGCGCGCAGGACCGCGCCGGGCGCTGGGACCTGACCGACGTGCCGCTGGTGACCATCGACGGCGAGGATGCGCGCGACTTCGACGATGCCGTGTATTGCGAGCCGGCGCGCGTCGGGCGCAGCGACGGCTGGCGGCTGATCGTCGCCATCGCCGACGTGTCGCACTACGTGCAGCCGGGCGACGCGCTCGACGTCGACGCGCTGGAGCGCGCGACTTCGGTCTACTTCCCGCGGCGCGTGATTCCGATGCTGCCGGAGAAACTGTCCAACGGGCTGTGCTCGCTGAACCCGCTGGTCGACAGGCTGTGCATGGTCTGCGACATGCTGGTCGACACCGAAGGCGCGGTCAAGGCGTACCAGTTCTACCCGGCGGTGATGCGCTCGCACGCTCGGCTGACCTACACCGAAGTGGCCGCGATGCTGGAGAACACCCGCGGCGCCGAGGCCGCCGCGCGCGCCGACCTGCTGCCGCATTTGCTGAACCTGTACGACGTGTTCGTCGCCTTGCTGAAAGCGCGCGGCGCGCGCGGCGCGATCGATCTGGACGTGCCCGAGGCG
>JAJZHS010000109.1 GCA_021798395.1 Pseudomonadota bacterium | reverse complement strand
CGACGGCGATGCACGCGGCGCGCTCGCGCGCGTCCAGCGGCTGCCGCAGCGCGAGCTGGCGCTCGAGAACCGTGCAGTCGGCCTCGGACGCGTCGCCGCCGCGGCGCCGGCGCGCGGCCACTCGCGCGCGAAGCAGATCCGGCGGCGCGCTGCAGTCGCACAGCGCGAACGGAACCCGCAGCGTGCGCGCCAGCGCGCGCAGCGCAGCGCGCGACGCCGCGCGCAGGAACGTCGCGTCGACGATCACCGGGTAGCCGGCGCGCAGCACCACGGCCGCGGCCGCGCGCAGCCGCGCGTAGGTGCGGCGCGACATTGCCGCGCCGTAGACCATGTCCGGGTCGAACATTGCGCTGGAGTCCAGCGCGCGCAGGCCGAGCAGCCGCTTGCGTTCGACGTCGGCGCGCAGGCACACGGCGCCGACGCGCTCGAGCAACTGGCGGGCGACGACGCTCTTGCCGGACCCCGACACGCCGTGCATCAGGAGCAGGCGCGGATCGCGCGCGTCGCGCAGCGCGCAGGCCGCGCCGACGTGATCGACGCCGCTGGCGACGCCAAGCGCGGCGACCATGGCGCGCACCAGCGCCCGGTACACGGCGTAGTAGCGATGCAGCGCCATGCCGGAGAAATCCCCGGTGACCTCGAGCCAGCGGTCGAGCGCGCGCCAGGCCAGGTCGGCGCGGCCGTGGGCGTGCAAGTCCATGGTCAGGAACGCGAAATCGGCCTGGATGTCGATGCGGCGCAGTGCGGCATCGAACTCGACGCAGTCGAACGCGGTCACGTCGCCGTCGAGCGCGATCAGGTTGCCCAGATGCAGATCGCCGTGGCCCTCGCGCACCCAGCCCCGCCGCGCGCGCGCGGCAAACAGCGGGCGCAGCCGCGCGCCCTCGTCGCGGCACCAGGCGGCGAGTCCGGCCAGACGCGCGTCGCCCGAGCGCGCGCTCAGGGTGGCGACAACCTGCGCGGTCGTTGCGACCACGCGCCGCGCCGCGCCATCGGCGTCGGCGCCGCCGACGGCGACGCGCGGCGCGCTCGCATGGAACGCCCCCAGTCGCTGCGCCAGGCGATCGATGGTCGCGCCGTCGATCGTGCCGTCGACGACGCGCCGGCTCAGCAGCGCCGTGTCGGCGAACTGCCGCATGCGCACCGCGTAGTCGACCACCGCGCCGGAGCCGCCGAAATGCGGCGCCGACGCGCTGCCGCGGATCGCGACGACGTCGAGGTACAGCGTCGGCGCCAAGCGGCGGTTCAGGCGCAGTTCGTCGTCACAGGCGCGGCGGCGCGCGTCGAGTGTGCCGAAATCGACGAACCCGAGCCTGACGGGCTTCTTGATCTTCCATGCCCGCCGGCCGTCGAGCAGAACCCACGAGATGTGCGTCTGCACGCAGCGCACGACCCGCCCCGTGGCTGCGCCGAGTTGGCGCTGCAGCGCGGCGATGCACAGGGGCGGCTGCGGCGCGCAGTGGTCCATTGGCTTCCGGCCTCCGTCGCGGCGTGTGCGCGCCGCGCCACCGGCATTCTGGCGTCCCGCCCGCCGCGCGTCCATGATCTCCGGGGGACGACGTGATCGACGCCGATCGTGCGCTGCCGCCGGGGCGCCTTTTCCCGCGCCCGGTCCAGGGACGCATGCACGCGTCGATAATCGGCTCTGGCCGATTCGACCGGGCCTGAACAGGAGGTTTGGAACCATGGCACATCCCGATCCGTTTCCTTTGCTCGCTTCGCCCTCGCCGGTGCGCATCGGCATCGCCGACGCCCAGCGCGAGGCCATCGCGCGGGCGCTCAGCGCGCTGCTCGCCGACACCTACACCCTGTACCTGACGACGCACAATTTCCACTGGAACGTCACCGGCCCGATGTTCAATACCCTGCACGCGATGTTCATGGCCCAGTACACCGAGCTGTGGAACGCGGTCGATCCGATCGCCGAACGGGTGCGCGCGCTCGGGTACGCGGTCCCCGGCTCCTACGGCGCGTTCGCCGCACTCGGCTCGCTGCCCGACGTGCCTTCGGCGCCGCCGAAGGCCACCGGAATGGTCCGCATCCTGGTCGACGGCAACGAGGCGGTGGCGAAAACCGCGCGCACGGCGTTCACCGTGGCCGAGGGCGCGAACGACCAGCCGAGCGCGGATCTGCTGACCCGGCGCATGGAAGTGCACGAGAAGGCCGCATGGATGCTGCGGTCGCTGCTCGAGGACTGAGCCGCGGGCCGCGAAACGGATCGAGCGCAGCCGCCGGCGCCGGCGCGCGCTTGCCCTGGGCCGGAGTCGGCCTTAAGCTTTGGGGCTGTCGCAGACTTGCCGCAAGCGGTGCCGATCGTGCCCACCGAGACCCTTCAGCGTCATCGCGTCAGCGAATTCCGGCGCGCGTCGTTGGGCGCCGCGCCGGGCATCGGCCTGCCGGACCACGCCGATGCCGAGGCCTGAGCGGGCTGCTGCGTCCGCGGCGTCCGCGCACGCGCCGGCCGGCGACGAAGCCGACGAGCCGGAACTGCTGCAGTTGCTCGCGTCCGAGGTCGCCGCACTCGGCGACGCGTCGCTGGACGCCTTCTACCGGGACGCGACTGCGCAACCCGATGGACACTTCGCCGCGCTGGGCACGGTCGCGCTGCGCGCGCTCAAGGAGCGCCAGGCGGCGCACCTGAAACTGCTGCTTTCGCCGCTTCCGCGCGACCGCCAGTTGCTGCGCCACGCCGACGCGATCGGGCGCACCCTGGCGCTGATCGGAGCCAGCGGACCGCTGCTGGTGCGCATGCAGGCGTTGCACCGGAGGGTGCTGTTCGCGGTGCTCGAGCGCAGCGTGCTCGACGCGGCGCAGCGTTACGCACTGCTCCAGCGCGTCGAACAGCGGCTGGACGCCGATCTGCAGCGGCAGACCGAGGCGTTCGAGCGGGTCACGGCGAGTTATTTCCGCGCGCTGTCGCGGCCCTTCGTTGATCCGGGAACTCCGTGGATCGAAATGGCCGCCGCCGAGCTGCGCGTGCTGGGCGCGCTGCCCGGAATCCGCGCCGCCTTGCTGTTGCGCATGAACCAGGACGGGGTGCTGACCGTCGAGTCCAGCGCGGGGCCCGGCGCGCGCGCGATCGCCGAGGTGATGCAAGGGCGCGCCACCAGCGTGGTGATCGACCCGGCGACGCCGCGCGGGCAAGGGTTGGTCGCGCTGGCCTGGCGAACCATGCAGCCGCAGAGCACGCCGAACTACGCCGACGACCCGCGGCTGAGCTACTGGGCCGAGACCGCGACCCGCCTGGCGGTGCAGTCGACCTACGCGCTTCCGGTGCTCGACCACGAGCGCCACGTCGTGGCCTGCGTGTACCTGTACGGCGCGTATCCGAACCAGTTCGAATCGGGCTGGATCCAGGAGTTCGGGCGCGGATTGCAGCGCCGCTGGGAACAGAACTGGCAGCATTGCGGAGCCAGCCACGTGTACGCATTGCCGCAGGACCTGGCCGCGGCGTACCGGCAGCAGATCTTCTCCGGCGGCCTCGAGATGCACGTGCAGCCGGTGATTCACCTGCCCAGCGGAACGCTCCACTCGATGGAAGCGCTGGCGCGGCTGCGCATGCCCGACGGCACCCTGGTGCCTCCCGGACGCTTTCTTCCGCTGCTGGGCAACGTCGAACTCGACCAGTTGTTCCGCGCGGGGCTCGCGCAGGCCCTGGGTTGGCTGCGCGCGCAATCCGCGCTGCCGCACTTGAGCGTGTCGATCAACATGGCGCCGTCGACCCTGCTCGACGCCGATTGCCCGCGCTGGGTGCGCGACGCGCTGGACCGCCACGGCGTCGCCGCGCACCGCCTGCGCATCGAACTGCTCGAGAGCCAGGGGCTCGACTCGGCGGTCGAACGCGACAACATCGCGCAGCTGACCCGGCTCGGCACCAAGCTGTCGATGGACGACCTGGGCTCGGGCTACAGCAGCCTGGAGCGACTGTCGCGGCTGCCGTTCGACGTGATCAAGATCGACCAGGGCCTGCTCGGCGCCGTGCGCTCGAATCCGGCGCAGGTCATCGGCCTGATCGGTTCGCTGATCCAGATGGCGCGCGACTTCAATCGCGAGGTGATCGTCGAAGGCCTGGAGGACGACGCGCTGATCGAAGCGGTCGCCGCCCTGGGCGCGACGCTGGGCCAGGGCTACGGCCTGTGCCGACCGATGTCGCTGCCGCAGGCGACCGCCTGGCTGCACGGCTACCGCCCGCGCCCGGCCACCGGCGACATCCGCACGGCGATCGGCGCGCTCGCCTACCACTGGCGCCACATCCGCATCATGCGCATTCCGAAGCCGCGCACCGAGCTCGCCAGCTCGCCGCTGACGGCGTTCCTGCGCAACTGGGCGCCGCACGATGCGGCGGCGGCCGAGTGGCACGCCCGTGTTCTTGCCGGCGAAGGCGACGACGTCGGCGAGGCCGGCCAGAAGCTCAGCGACTGGCTGGTGCGCGCGATCGCGCAGGCTTGAACGCGGGCCTGCGCGCGGGCCTGTTCGCGAACATGACGGCGCGCGCCCTCGGGTGGCGATTGCGCCGCGGGCGCCGCTCGAAAAGGCCCCCTGGTGCGCTATCGTGGCGGTCCGCAACCGTCCTCGATGCCGCAGTCGATGCCCTCCGAATCCCCCGCGTTCGCTTCTTCGCGCCTGGATCCTTCGATACCGTCGGAAGCCGGAGGCGACACCGCGTTCGACCAGAGTGCCTCGCTGCTGCGCACCATTCCGATCGGCATCGCCGGCAGCGCGCTGCCGGCCGCCGTGGTGGCCTGGGAGCTGCGCGCGCAGGCGCCGGCCGCGTTGCTGTGGGTCTGGTTCGCCGCGCTGCTGCTGGCACATCTGGCACGCCTGTTGACGTGGCTTGGCGCGCGCCGCGACGCGCGCGCCGGAGCGCATGCGGTGCAGTGGCTGCAGCGGCTGCGCGCCAGCGCGCTGGCGCTGGGCGGGAGCTGGGCGCTGCTGCCGCTGCTGCCGTCGGCGTTGACGCCGTTCGACGAACTGCTGATCGCTGCGGTGATCGCCGCGGTGTGTGGCGCCGGCGTGGCCCAGCAGTCGGCCGACGCCTGGTCGGCGCTGTTGTTCACCGTACCGCCGGCGACGGCATGCTGCGCGCGGCTGCTGGTGTCGGGCGTGCCGATGCTGCAGCCGGTCGGCATGCTCGCGCTGCTGTACTTCGGCTTCCTCGTGCTGGCCGCGCGGCGCATCGAAGGCACGTTCATCGAACTCTCGCGCCTGCACGCCCGCGCTGCGCGGCAGTCGCTGCACGACGCACTGACGGGGCTGCCGAACCGATTGGCGCTGAACCAGCACCTGCAGGATGCGCTGGCACGCGCGCGGCGCAGCGGGACGCTGGTCGCGGTGGGGTACCTCGACCTCGATGGTTTCAAGCAAGTCAACGACGACCACGGCCACGACGCCGGCGACGCGTTGCTGCGCGAACTGGCGCGGCGCTGGGACGAGCAGTTGCGCGGAGGCGAGCTGATCGGGCGGCTCGGTGGCGACGAATTCGTCGTCGTCATCGAGGACATCGACCCGGCGCGGGCCACGGCGCAGCTCGGCGCCGTGTTCGAGCGCCTGCATGCCGCGACCGTCGCGCCCGTGCGCCTGCCCACGCACGCCGAGGCGCAGGTCGGCTTGACCCTCGGCGTGGCGCGTTTCCCGCTCGACGGCGACGACCCGGACACGCTGCTGCGCCAGGCCGACGCCGCGATGTACCAGCTCAAGCAGCGCAAGGCGACGCGGCGCACCTGGTGGCAGATCGGAGTCGGCGACGGCGCCGCGGATGCGCCGCACCCGGCGCCTCAGCCCTACGGCACCGAGGCTGCCGCGCTGCTCGGCGAGCACGCGGCGTGGCTGGCCCGGTTCAACGCAGCTTTTGCCGCCGGATTCTGCGCCGACCTGCCCTGCGACGCGGGCGCGCCGCTGCCGCGCGACGCCGAACGACGCACTGCGCTGGAGCGACGCCAGCGCGCGTATCTGGACACCATCGTCGCCCCGGACACCACGCGCGAAACCCTGTTGCAGCGGGCGCGCAAAGTCGGCGTCATCCATGCCCTCGGCGGCGTCAGCGGGTCGATGCTGGCGCGCGCGGCCGTGCAGTACCGCACCCTGCTGGCCGAGCGCATCGCCGCGCTGCGCCTGGCATCGAGTCGCCGCAGCGCGCTGCTGCAGTTGCTCGAGTCCAGGCTGCGCGACGAACTGCAGGCGCAGTTCGCCGCCGGCGAGGAAGTCACCCAGGCCTACCTCAGCGCGTTTTCCAGGCCGCATCCGCCGGTCGGAGTTCGCTGGCCCGACGCGCTGCGCCGCGAGCTCGACTCCATCGGAGCGCTGCCTGGAATCGTCGCTGCGGCGCTGCTGCGGCCGGATCGCGGCGGCACGCTGGTGCTCGAGCGCTGCGCGGGGGCCGGCGACATCGCCACCGCGCTGTTCGGCGCCGGCGGCGCGCCGACGCTCGACCCGGCTTCGCCGCGCGGCCGCGGCGCGATCGCCCAGGCCTGGCACAGCCAGCAGGTCCAGCGCATTGATTCCTGGGCCGACGACCCGCGCGTGGGCCCGTGGCGCGACGCCGGCCTGGGCGTGGGCATTCGCAGAGAAATCACGATCCCGTTCGGCGCCCGCGACGCGCAGGTCATCGGCGTGCTGGCGTTGTTCGGCGCCCAGCGCGCGCAGTTCGCCGCGCCGTGGCTGCTGCCGTGGGTCGAAGGGGTCCAGAACCGGCTCGAGTCGATCTGGGCCCACTGCGGCGGCTCCGCGATCGAGCCCGCGGTCTCCCGGGACGAGACCGTGGCGTACCGCAGACGGCTGTTCGGCGGCGGGCTCGACACCGTCGTGCAACCGATCGTCGACCTGCGCGACGGCGGCGTGCGACGGGTCGAGGCGCTGGCGCGGCTGCGTGCCGACGACGGCCGGGAAGTCGACCCGGATCTGTTCCTGCCCACTCTGGGCGACGTCGAACTCGATCGCGTGTTCCGCATCGGACTGGAACAGGCGGCGCAGGCCCTGGGTGACTGGGACGCGCGCGGCCTGCGCGTCGACCTGCAAATCGCGCTGCCGGCGCCGAGCCTGCTCGATGCCGACTGCGCGTCGTGGATCGGCGAGCTGCTTCGGCGCCACGCCATTGCGCCGTCCCGCGTGACGCTGGATGTCGCGCCGAGCGCCGAATTCGACACCGACGCCCACGGCGTGGCGCTCGCGCGCTTGCGCGCACTGGGTCTGCGCCTGGCAGCGGACGTCGGCGCCGGCAGCCTCGATCGGCTTCCCGAACTGCGGCTCGATGCGATCCGGATCGACCGCCACCTGCTCGGACGGCTGGGCGCCAATCCGCTGCAGACCGTCGCGCTGATCGGCTCGCTGGTCGTGTTCGGCGCGGATTTCGGCCACGAAGTGGTCGTCGACGGCGTCGCCGACCGTGCCACGCTCGAGGTCGCCGCGGCATTCGGCGCCGACCTGGCGCAGGGCCGCGCGCTTGCCGCGCCGCTGCCCGCGGCGGACCTCCCGGACTGGCTGGCGGTGTTCCGCGCGCCCGACTGCAGCGAACAGGGACCGTTGCGCACCTGCGCCGGCGCGCTGGCTTACCACTGGCGCCAGATGCACGCGCACGACGGCCGGCACCCACGCCCGCTGGACGGGTGTCCGCTGCAGGGCTTCCTCGCCGCGCATCGGCACGCGGACGGCGATGCGGACCGTTGGCACGCGCAACTGCACGACGCCGCCGCGCCCGCGG
>JAJZHS010000108.1 GCA_021798395.1 Pseudomonadota bacterium | reverse complement strand
CGATGATGCGCGCGTCGGCGAGGAAGGCGCGGTCGACGACGTCGCGCTGGCGCAGCGGCTGGTGGGTGATCGCGATGTCGATGTCGAGCTGGTCGACGAAACGCGCCGACTGGTCGACAGTGACGATCGGGCACAGCGCCGGCAGCAGCGCGCCCAGCCGCTCCAGCCGGGGCTGGAGCCAGCCGTGCGCCACCGGTGCCGGGCAGACCAGCGTGACCAGGTCGGGGTCGGCGTAGGTTTCGATGCGCGTCAGCCCGCCGCGCATCACTTCGATGGAGCGCAGCACGGTGGCGTGCAGCAGCTGCCCGGCGATGGTCAGCTCGACGCCGCGGCCCTTGCGGCGGAACAGCGCCTGGCCGATCTGCTGCTCGAGCTGGCCGATCTGGTGGCTGATCGCCGACGGCGACACGCACAGTTCGTCGGCCGCGCGCGTGTAGTTGCCCAGCCGCGCGGCGGCTTCGAAGCCGAGCAGCAGCTTCAGCGAGGGCAAGCGCGCGTTGGCCGACATGTGAGAAAAATTGAACGATCGGGTGAATAAAGTTCGCTTTTCAGACGGAGCCGCGCGAGCCATGATACGGCTTCATGACAACTCGCTCACCTCAAACCATGCCACGAGATCGCTTCGATGCCGCCGCCGCCGGCTGGCGCATGCCCGCCGAGTGGGAGCCGATGGCCGCGACCTGGCTGGGCTGGCCCGTCTACCAGGACCGCGAGATGCTCTGGGGCGAACACTACGACGCGGTGCAACAGGCGTTTGGCGTGGTCGCGCGCGCGATCGCGCGCCACCAGCGCTGCATCGTCGCCGCGCACGCGCCGCTGGCCGAGCAGGCGCGCCGCGTCTGCGGACCGACGGTGACCGTGGTGCCGCTGGCGCTCGACGACAACTGGCTGCGCGACTGCGGCCCGACGATCCTGGTCAACGATGACCGCGTCGCGCAGCTCGGCGTGGGGTTCCGCTTCAACGCCTGGGGCGAGAAATACCACCCGTACGACGGCTGCGCGCGTTTCGCCGACGATTGCGCCGAGCTGGCCGGCATGCCGCTGGTGCGCTCGGACATGGTGCTCGAAGGCGGCTCGTTCCACGTCGACGGCCAGGGCACGCTGCTCACCACCGAAAGCTGCCTGCTGAACCCCAACCGCAACCCCGGAATGAGCCGCGGCGACATCGAAGCCGAGCTCAAGCGCATGCTCGGCGTGCGCCAGGTGGTCTGGCTGCCGGGCAACCCGGAGGAAGTGGAGACCGACGGCCACGTCGACTGCATCGCCGCCTTCGTCGCCCCGGGGCGCGTGCTGGTCAACACCGCCGACCCCGACCAGGGCGAGTATTTCCGCTGCATGCGCGAGAACCGGCGCGCGCTCGAACTGGCGGTCGACGCGCGCGGGCGCCGCTTCGAACTGCTCGAACTGCCGGTGCCGCGCGGCTACGACGATGGCGGCAGCGCGCGCTTCTGCGCGCTGTACGCGAACTACATCCTGGTCAATGGGGCGGTGATCTCGACCGCGTTCGGCGTGCCGCGCGACGACGAGGCGCGCGCCGCATTCGCGCGCGCCTTCCCCGACCGCGCCATCGAACTGCTGCCGGTGGCGGCGATCGGGCACGGCGGCGGCAGCATCCACTGTTCGACCCAGCAGCAGCCGATGCTCGGCAACCGCCTCGCGGTCCGCTTCCCGGCGCGCTGAACGCGCGCCACGTCCAGGAGTTCCACGATGAACCCTCGTCACATCACGGTCGCCGCGGTCCAGATGGCCTCGGGCGACTGGGACCTGCAACGCAACATCGACCGCGCCGACGCGCTGATCCGCAGCGCCGCGCGGCAGGGCGCGCAGCTCGTGGTCTGCCCCGAGCTGTTCATGAGCCCCTATTTCTGCATCGATCAGAACGCGCGGCATTTCGAGCTCGCGCTGCCGTTCGAAGGCCACCCGGGCATCGCCCATTTCGCGCGCCTGGCCGGCGAGCTCGGCGTGGTCGTCCCGATCGGCTTCTTCGAGCGCGCCGGCAACGCGACGTACAACTCGGTGGCGGTGGCAGACGCCGACGGCAGCGTGCTCGGCGTGTACCGCAAGACGCACATCCCGGACGGCCCCGGCTACACCGAGAAGTACTACTTCACCCCCGGCGACACCGGCTTCAAGGTCTGGGACACGCGCTTCGGCCGCATCGGCGTCGGCATCTGCTGGGACCAGTGGTACCCCGAGACCGCACGCTCCATGGCCTTGATGGGCGCCGAGGTGCTGTGCTTCCCGACCATCATCGGCAGCGAGCCGCAGGATGCCCGGCTCGACTCGAGCGGCCACTGGCAGCGCACCATGCAGGGGCACGCCGCGGCCAACATGGTGCCGCTGGTCGCCGCCAACCGCATCGGCAGCGAGACCGGAATCGGCAACGCCAACGGCACGCAGCCCGCCTTGACCAACACCTTCTACGGCAGCAGCTTCATCGCCGACCACACCGGTGCGAAAGTCGCCGAGGCCGGACGCGACGACCAGACCATTCTGCTGCACCGCTTCGACCTCGACGCGGTCCGCCGCGCGCGACAGGCCTTCGGCTTCTTCCGTGATCGGCGGCCGGAGACGTACGGCACGCTGCTGAGCAGCGACGGCCACACCCTGCGTCGTCCGTTCGGCGCGGACTGATCGTCGTTGGACGACGCGCGCACCCGCATCGGGCACCCCGGAGCACGCTCCATGACGCATCCCCTGTTCGAACTGCGCGACCGCGCAGCGCTCGTCACCGGCGCCGGCAGCGCCGGCGGCATCGGTTTCGCGACGGCCGCGCTGCTGGCCGAACTCGGCTGCCGCGTCGCCGTCTGCGCGGACCGGCCCGCGGGTCGAGGCGACGCTATACGATTGCGGGTATTCACCCACGCAGGGAGCAGGTTGCATGACGCAGTCGAGTCGTGTCTCGCAAACGGGCGGCGAACCCGCGGCGCCGGCCTGCAGCCGACGCCGTTTCCTCGGTTGGGCCGGAACGGCGGGGGTGTTGCTGTTGCCCGCGCCGCGCGGGCTTGCGCTGGCGCAGGCCGAGGAGGCGCCGGCACAGCCGGTGGTGCGCGCCCCGCACGCCGCGCTGTCGATCGAGGCCCGCGCGGTGCAGATCGGCACCGGCGCGGCGCCCGAGGTGCCGAACGCCTGGGTGTACTGCGGCGCCGAGGCCGCATCCGGCGCGCTGGCGACGGCGTTCGGGCCGACCTTCGAGCAGCGGCGCGGGGTCGCCTGCCGCGTCACCTACACCAACGCCCTTGTCGACCAGCGCGCCGATGGGCGCCTTCCGGTGCCTCCGGGCACATCGGCGCTGCAGGTTCCGACCTGCGGCGGCGGGATCGCACAGAGTGATGTCGGCGTCGTCGCGCACCTGCACGGGGGGCGCGAGCAGGGCCATGTCCCCGGCCGCGGCGGCGACAGCGACGGCTGGCCGCTGGCCTCGATCGGCTGCGCCGGCAACCCGTTTCACCTGCCGCGTTCGCGCACCTGCGTCTACCCCAACCGTCAGCGCGCGGCCCTGCTCTGGTACCACGATCACGCCATGGATCACACCGGCGAGCACGTCCACGCCGGCCTGGTGGGCCTGTACATCATCCGCGACGCGGCCGACGACGCGCTGCTCGACGCCCTGGGGGGCGCCGAGGTCGAGCGCGTTCTGGTGATCCAGGACCGGGTGCTGCGCGCCGACGGCCGCGGCTACGACTACGACGCCGGGCGGATCCTCGACGGTCCGCACGCGCGGCCCGAGTTCCTCGGCGACCACCTGGTCGTCAACGGCCGTCCGGCGCAGCGGCACGCGCTTGCGCCGCGCGCCTGGCGCCTGCGCATGCTCAACGGCTGCAACGCCCGCACCGTGGCCCTGGCGCTGTGCGACCTCGATGCCCTGGAACGCGGCAGCGGGCGGGTCTGGTGGAGCGACCGCATGCGCGTCGTCGGCGCCGACGGCGGCCTGCTCGGGCGCGCGGTCGCGCTCGGCCCGACCGACACCCTGCTGCTGGCCCCGGCGCAGCGCCGCGACGTGATCCTCGACCTCTCCGACCTGCCGCCCGGGGTGCGGCGCCTGCGCCTGGTCAACCTCGCCCTGCGTTCGTACCTGGCCTCGAGCGCCACGCGGCCCGAGGACATCTACGGCACCTATGCCGCCTCGGTCGCGGCGCCGTCGCGCGCGCGCTTCACGCCCGACGACGCCTGGATGTACCGCGTGCTCGACGACCGTCGCGCCGTGGTCGCCGACTTTGAGCGCACGGCCACCGCGCCGCGGCGCCCGCCGGCGCTCGACGCCGTGCTCGCCAAAGCCGCGGGGGACGACGATTTCGCGTGGAGCGGCCGCCGCCTGGCGGCGCGCCCCGGGGTTCCCTTCGGCCCCAACCGGCTGGTGCTGCTGATCAGCAACACCGCCGATGCCAACGACTACGCCACCCTGCCCGCACCGCCCGACGGCGCCGAGTGGAGCGACGTGCAGATCTTCGAACTGTCCGCCGGCGGCGGCAGCGGACCGCAGTGGCGGCTGCCTTTCGATGTCGACCTCGTCGCCACCGCCGACCCCGCGCCCGGCGGCCCCGGACGCGGCCAGTTCGGCTACACCGTCAGCCGCGGCACCTTCTTCAACCGCGCCGATGCCCCCGACGTGGCGCGCACCGGCCACTATCCGCCGGCCCATACCCCGACCATCCAGGCCCGTGCCGGAACCTACGAACGCTGGTACGTGGCCAATATCGGCAACACCCAGCCGCTCGTGCGCAACGACGACATGCCCGACATGCACCCCTTCCACGTGCACCTGGTCAACTTCGTCGTGCTGCGCCGCTGGGAACTGGATGGGCCGCGCTTCCGCCGCGCCGCCCCCGACCCGCTCGACGCCGTGGCGCGCCAGGACACGGTGCTGATCCCTTCCGACACCCTGGTCGAACTGCTGGTGTTCTATCCCCCGGGCTACCGCGGCGACTATCCCTACCACTGCCATATCCTGGAACACGAGGACGACGGGATGATGTCCTCGTTCCGCGTGACCTGAAGCGCCCATCCGCCTGACGGCGGCGAACGCAAAGCCGGGGCGCGCGCCAGGGTCTCGGCCTGGACAGCATCGAATTCGGTATATAGACTACCTGAATGACCCTGTCCTCTCGTGCGCGCAAGCGCATGGCCTCGTTACGGCTGGCCACGCTGGCGATCCACGGCAGCAGCCTGCGCGACGCGCACGGCAGTCCCAACACGCCGATCTACAACACGACGACGTTCGCGTTCGATTCGACCGCGGCGCTGCTCGACGTGATCGAAGGCCGCCGCAAGGGTGCGCTGTATACGCGCTACGGACAGAACCCGACGCTGTTCGCGCTCGAGGACACGCTGGCCGCGCTCGAGGGCGCCGAGGCCGCGCTGGCCTTCGCCTCGGGCATGGCGGCGTCGGCCGCGCTGTTCCTCGCGCTGGGGCGCGGCGGCATCGTCTGCGTCGGCGACGCCTACGGCGGCACGCTGGAACTGCTCGGAGCCCAGCTGCCGCAGCTCGGCATCACGACCCGGCTGCTGCTGCGCAGCGAGCTCGACCGCCTCGACGCGGTGCTCGCCGAGGGCGCCGGGCTGGTGTTTTTCGAGACGCCGAGCAATCCGCGGCTCGAGCTGTTCGACATCGCCGAGGTCGCCGCCGTCGCCCACGCCCACGGCGCGCTCGTCGCTGTCGACAACACCTTTGCCTCGCCGGTCAACCAGCGTCCGCTCGAGCTCGGTGCCGACATCGCCATGCACAGCGCGACCAAATACCTGGGCGGCCACAGCGACCTGACCGCGGGCGCCCTGATGGGTTCGCGCGCGCTGCTGCACCAAGTCGCCGGCTGGCGCAAGAACCTCGGTTCGGTGCTCGCGCCGGAAACCGCCGCGTTGCTCTCGCGCAGCCTGCGCACGCTGCCGGTGCGGGTGCAGCGCCACAACGCTTCGGCGCAGTTCGTCGCCGAAGCGATGGCGCGCCATCCGCGCGTCGCGCGGGTGTTCTATCCCGGCCTGGCCGACGCCGCCGACCACGCGCTGGCGACGACGCAGATGCACGGCTACGGCGGCATGCTGAGCATCGAGCTGCACGGCAGCGGGGCCGACGCGACGCGCGTCGCCGACCGGCTGCGGCTGTTCGCTCTGGCGCCGAGCCTGGGCGGGGTCGAGAGCCTGGTGACCCAGCCGTGCACGACCAGCCACCGCGACCTGTCCGCCGCCGAACGCGCGCGGCGCGGCATCGCCGATGCGATGCTGCGGCTGTCGATCGGCCTGGAGGATCCGGCCGACCTCGTCGCCGACCTCGAACAGGCGCTGCGACCGGGTGGCGCCTCCGCTGCGCGGCGCTGAACGCGCCGGCGCGCCCCCCTTTGTCCGGAGAGACCGACCATGGCCATCACCCACGCATCCCCCGCGACTCCGATCGACGTGCGGCCGTTCGGCGAGCGCCTCGCCGGCGAACGCACGAAGGCGCTGTTCAAATCCGAGCACCTGCAGGTCACCCGGCTGGTGCTCAAATCGGGCGAGCGGCTCGCGCCGCACAAGGTGGCCGGCGAAATCACCGTGCTGTGCGTCGAAGGCGAGATCGAACTCAGCGCCGACGAGCGCCGCGTCCGCCTCGCCGCCGGCCACATGTTGTACCTTGCCGCAGGCTGCATGCACGGCGTCGCCGCGCTCAGCGACGCCTCTGCGGTGGTGACGATCGCGCTGCGCAGCTGAGCGCGCGGACGGCCGCCGGCGTCCGGCGGCGCGCCGGATCAGCGCGCCGCGGCCCTGCGTCGGCTCACGCCTGCGGCGCGCGGCGCGTGGCGGCGAAACGCGCCGCAAGCTCCTCGCGCAACGCGCGTCGCAGCTTGGCCGCCTCGTTGCGCCTGACTTCCTCGGACGTGGCCGGCTGCAGCGCAGGCACCGCAGTCGGGCGGCCCGCGTCGTCAACCGCGACCATGGTCAGGAAGCAGCTGTTGACGTGACGCCGCACCTGGCTGCGGATGTCCTCGGCGACGACCTTCACGCCGACTTCCATCGACGTACGCCCGGTGTGGTTCACGCTGGCCAGGAAGGTGACGATCTCGCCGACGTGGATCGGCTCCAGGAACGTCACCTGATCGACGCTGAGGGTGACCACGTAGCGTGCCGCGTAGCGGCTGGCGCAGGCGTAGGCGACCTGGTCGAGCAGCTTGAGGATCGAGCCGCCGTGCACATTGCCGGCGAAATTGGCCATGTCCGGAGTCATCAGCAGCGACATCGTCAGCTGGTGCCTGGCGGCGTGGGGGTGCGGGTCCATGGCGTTCAGTCGTCGGCGTCGAGTTGTTCGATCTGCTGGCGCGCCAGCGCCAGCCGCTGCAGCAATCCAGGCGGCGTGGCCGCGCCGAGCGCGCGCTGCAGCCGGTCCCACAGCGTCGCCGCCTGCGCGAAGCATTGCCGCGCGGCATCGCGCTGGCCGAGCCTGCGCAGCGCCGCGCCCTGGAAGCCGTAGCCGTTGGCCAGCGCATCAAGCCGGGACGGCTCGGCCTGTCCGCCCGCTGCGGCGGCAGCGCTCCACTCCGCGGTGGCGCGCGCCGCGGCCTGTGCCGCCGCGGCAGCGTCGCCGGCGGCGAGATGCAGCCCGGCCTTGACGAAGCTGGTGTGCGCGAGCACGTCGGCCAGCTCGGCGGTGTACAGCGCGCTGCCCGCGCGCTGCAGCTGCGTCCAGCGCGCGATGGCCGCGGCGTAGGCGTCGATCGCCGCCGCGCCGTCGCCGCGCGCGCGCAGCAGGTCGGCGCAGCCCAGATGCAGTGCGGCGGCGCGGTACAAGCGCGCGTCTCGCGCGGCGTGCGCGGCGGACGGCGCCGCGCCTTCGGCA
>JAJZHS010000107.1 GCA_021798395.1 Pseudomonadota bacterium | reverse complement strand
GACGATTCCGGCCAGCGCCGCGACGCGGTCGATCACCGCAGCAGATCCCGCAGGCGGCGGCTCAGCTCGACCGCGGTGGCCGGGGTGTGCAGCTGCGCCACGCCGGCGCGCAGTCCGCGCAGGTCGGCGGTCAGCCGCGCGCGACGCTGCTCGGCCAGGCGGGCAAACGCCTGGCGCACGTGCGGGCCCGACTCGAGCCAGCCTTCGCCTCCGCTGTGCGCGTCGACGAACAGCGCGTCGGCCAGGTCCGGCAGCGCGACCTCGACCGGGTCGAGCACGTGCAGGCAGAGCAGCTGCGACTTCGCGACCAGCGGCCACAACGCCAGCCGCGCAGCATCGTCGAGCCAGGCGAAATCGCTGCAGACGACGATGCGCGCGGGGGTGGGCCGGTGCCGCGCCAGCCGTCGCGCCCAGCCCTGCAGCGCCGGCAGCGACGGCTCCGCCGCGGCCGCGGCGACGTCGAGGGGAGCGATGCGCTGCTGCATCAGCCACTGCGCCATGCTCCTGGTCGCGGCGCCTCCGCGGCCGAAATCGCGCGCCTGCACGCCCTGCTCCGACCAGATCGCCAGCGACACGCTCGACTGCGGCGACGCGAGCGCCTGCAAGCCGGCGGCCAGGGTCGCGGCGCGCGCGGCCTGTTCCGCCTTGGTACGCATGCGGGTGCCGAACAGCATGCCGCCGTGCGCGTCGACCAGGGCATGCCAGGGCGCGGCGTGGTCCTCTTCGTACTCGCGCACGTAAGGGCGTCCGGTGCGCGCCAGCAATGGCCAGTGCATGGCGCGCATGTCGTCGCCGGCCTGGTAGGCGCGGCTCTGGGCATAGTCGAGGCCGCGCCCGCGCAGCGGCGAGTTTCCGGCGCCCGGATGGCGCAGGCGCGCGGCGGCGACCCGGCCGGGGCGCTGCCGCAGGGCCGCCGCGATCTCCTCCCAGTCGTCGGCGCCCAGCAGGCTGCGGGCCTCGCCGCGCCGGCCCGCGTGCACGCCGCGCCACGCCCGCGCCAGGGCGTGCAGCCCGCCGGAGAACAGCGATCCGGGCGCCTGCACGTTCAGTCGAAGCCGCAGCGCCGAAGCAACTGCCGCACCAGCGCGTCGGCATCGACGCCGCGCAACTCCGACTCCAGGGTCGACACGATGCGGTGGCGCAGCACGTCGGGCGCGAGTTCGACGACGTCGTCCGCGGTCGCGTAGTCGCGCCCGCGCAGGTAGGCGAGCGCCTGCGCCGCGTGCGCCAGCGCAAGCACCGCGCGCGGCGATGCCCCCGCCGCGACCAGTCCGGCGAGCGATGCGTCGCGCAACTGGGGTTCTCGCGTCGCGCGCACCAGGTCGACGATTGCCTGGCGCAGCGAATCGGCCAGATGCACGTCGCGAACTTCCGCGCGTGCCTGCAGCACGGTGTCGGAGTCGACCACGGCCCGCGGCTGCTCGGCGCCGCGGCGCCAGGCATCGCCGGCCAGGTCCAGGTCGAGGATCGTGCGCTCCTGCTCGGCGCTCGGGTAATCGACGACCGCGTGCAGCAGGAAGCGGTCGAGCTGAGCCTCGGGCAGCGGATAGGTGCCCGATTGCTCGAGCGGGTTCTGCGTGGCGACGACCAGGAACAGCGGCGGCAGGCCATGCGTTGCGCCGCCGACCGTGACCTGGCGCTCCTGCATCGCCTCGAGCAGCGCGGACTGCACTTTGGCCGGGGCCCGGTTGATTTCGTCGGCGAGCACGATGTCGTGGAACAGCGGCCCCGCGACGAAGCGACTGCAGCCCTGCGCGGGCATGAATACGTCGCCGCCGGTGATGTCCCCGGGCAGCAGGTCCGGCGTGAACTGCACGCGCTGGAAACTGGCCTGCACGGCCTGCGCGAGCGCCTTCACCGCGGTGGTCTTGGCCAGCCCCGGCAGCCCTTCGACCAGCAGGTGGCCACCGGTCAGCAGCGCCACCACCATGCGGTCGAGCAGCCGTTCCTGCCCGACGATGCGCCGCGCCAGCGCTGCGCGCAGCGCGACGATGCGCACCTGACGAGGCGACGCCGGCGCCGGGGCGGGCTGGAACGCGGCGATCGAATCGGCCAGCATGATCGGGGCGGTGAACCGTGCGCTTGGGGATGGGATTCGGACGGGCCGGCGGGGGCCATGCCGCAGGCCGAATATTCGTATACGCTTATGTAATGAGTCAAGCGCGGGTATCCACCTACGCGCTGCCGCGAACGCGTCACGGCACGAACCGGTAGCCGACCCCGCTTTCGGTGATGAAGTAGCGGGGCCGCGCTGGATCGGCCTCGAGGCGATGCCGCAGCTTGCCCATGTAAATGCGCAGGTAGTGCCCGTGTTCGACGGCGTTCGGGCCCCAGACTTCGCGCAGCAGCTGGCGCTGGGTCACGACGTTGCCCGGGTGGCGCAAGAGGGCGCACAGCAGCCGGTACTCGATCGCCGTCAGGTGGACGGCCTGGCCGGAGCGCTCGACGCTGCGGCGCGCGAAGTCGACGCACACGTCGCCGAAGCTCAGTTGCCCCGAGCGCTCCGGCGCGACGCGGCGCCTGAGCGTCACGCGGACGCGGGCCAGGAGTTCGGCGATGCCGAACGGCTTGCTCAGGTAATCGTCGGCGCCGAGGTCCAGCGCGTTGACCTTGTCCTGCTCGTCGCTGCGCGCCGAAAGCACGATCACCGGGACCTCGCTCCAGGCCCGCAACGCGCGCAGGAACTCGGTTCCGTCGCGGTCGGGCAGGCCGAGGTCGAGGATGACCAGATCGGGTTTGCGGCTGCCGGCGTCGATCAGCCCGCGTTCGCAGTTCGCGGCCTCGACGACGCGATGGCCTTCGCTTCCCAGAGCCGAATGCACCAGGCGCCGGATCTCGGCGTCGTCCTCGACGAGCAGGATCAGACTGGCGGTCTCAGGCACTGCCGTCTCCGTGCATCTCGGGCTCGGTCTGCGGCGGCGCCGACAGCGGCAGGGTGAACGCGAACTCGGCGCCGCCACCCGGGCTGTTCGCGGCGCTGATGCGGCCGCCGTGCGCCTCGACGATGGCGCGACAGATCGACAGGCCCAGGCCGACGCCGGGGATGGACGATTCATCGCAACCACGGGCGAATTTCTCGAACACCGAAGCTTCCTTCCCGGCGGGCAGGCCGGGGCCGCGATCCCACACCGTCACGCGCAGCGTCTCGCCCTCGGCGCGCGCGCGCACCCCCAGCGGCGTCCCGTCGGGCGTGTATTTGAGCGCATTGTCGAACAGGTTCAACAGCACCCGCTGCAGCAGCCCGGCGTCGCCGCGCACCAAAGGCAGGTCGTCGGGAATGTCGACGTGCAGCGGATGGCGATCCAGCGCCTCCTGGTCGAGGTCGTGCAGCGCGGCGCCGACCAGTTCCTCGACCGATTGCCAATCGGCGCGCAGGGTCACGCGTCCGGTCTGCAGCCGCGCCATTTCGAGCATGTCGTTGACCATCTTGGCCACCCGGCGTGCCTGGCGCGCGATCGCGCCGGCCTGCGCCCGCGCGCCCTCGGCGTCGCGCGCCGCCAGGCGCATGCGCAGCATGTCGGCGTCGCCGATCAGGCTGGTCAGCGGAGTCCTGAGATCGTGCGACAGCGCCGCCAGCACCGAGTTGCGCAGGCGCTCCGCCTCCATCGCCAGCAAGGTGTCCTGGGCGACGGTGACGAAATGGATGCGCTCGAGGGCGATGGCGATCTGGCTGGTGTACGTCTCGAGCAGCCGCCGCTGTTCCGGGACCTGCACCTGGCGCGCGAGTCCGGGCTGGATCACGAGCACCCCGCGGACGCGCATCGGCGCCTTCAGCGGCAGATAGAGCAGGCGAAGCGCCGGCAGGGTGTCGGTCCCCAGCCCCGCAGCCTCGGCGTGGTCGACGCACCAGCGCGCGACGTCGGCGTCGGCGTCGTCGACGCGCGACGTCGCGTCGAGGTGCAGCGCGTCGTCGGCGCCCAGCACGAACAACGCGGCGCGGGCGCGAAAACTGCTCGAGACGTAGCGCAGTCCGGTCTCGATGACCTGCGCGTCGGTCAGCGCGGCGGACAGCTCGCGCGACAGGGAATACAGATCACGCGCGCGGCGTTCGCGCTGGTTGGCGACCAGCGCCTGGTAGCGCAGGCTGGCGGTGAGCTGGCCGATCAGCAGACCGACGCCGAGCATGACGCTGAATGTGAAAATGAACTGGATGTCGCTGACCGCGAACGAAAAGCGCGGAGGGACGCAGAAGAAGTCGAACCCCAGAACGTTGACGACCGCGGCGAGAACGGCCGGGCCGCGCCCCCAGCGCAGCGCGACCAGGACGACGCCGAGCAGGAACATCATGACGATGTTCGAAGCTTCGAAGTGTCCGACCAGGACGTCTCCGGCCAAGGTCGCCGCGGCGCTGACGCCGACGGCCTTGGCATACGCCATCCAGTCGATGCCGCCCCGGTCGTGGACCGACGACGGCTCGCGGACCTCGTCGCGCTCGGCCTGCCGTTCGGGGGCCGGCACGACCAGATCGAGGTCGGGGGCGCGCCGGGCCAGGGCACGCGCGAACGACGGCGAGACGGCGTCGCGCCACCAGGACAGGCCGCCGCGCCGGCCGACGACAGCGCGGTTGAGATTGTGGCTGCGCGCGTAGTCGCGCACTTCGGCGCTCGGGTCCGGACCCGACAGGACCGCGGTGTGCGCCCCCAGGTCGCGCGCCAGTTGCAGCACCTTGAGGATGGCCGCACGCCTTGCCTCCGCAAGCCGGGACAGCTGCGGCGTCTCGACGTAGACCGCGTGCCAGCGCGCATGCAATGCTTCGGCCAGGCGCGCCGCCGCGCGCACGAGGTCCGGCCCGGTGCGGCTGCCGACGCAGACGACGAGCGCCTCGGAAGCGCTCCAGACCGCGCCGCCGACCTCGGCCTGCCGATAGCTGCGCATGTCGCTGTCGACGCGCTCGGCAGTCATGCGCAAGGACAGCTGGCGCAGGGCCAGCAGGTTGCCTCGGCGGAAGAAGTTCCTCGCCGCGCGTTCGGCCTGGGTCGGAAGGTAGACCTTGCCCTCCTTGAGGCGCTGCAGCAGTTCCTCCGGGGGCAGGTCGACCAGCACCACCTCGTCGGCGGCGTTGAACACGCGGTCGGGAACCGTCTCCCGGACCGCGGCACCGGTGATGGAGCCGACGATGAAGCTGACGCTTTCCAGGTGCTGGACGTTCAGCGTGGTGTGGACATTGATCCCGGCCAGCAGCAGATCCTCGACGTCCTGCCAGCGCTTGGGATGCAGGCTGCCCTCGGCGTTGCTGTGGGCCAGTTCGTCGACCAGGATCACCGCGGGGCGGCGCGCCAGCGCAGCGGCGAGGTCGAACTCGCGCATGCGGCTGCCGCCCCGCGCCACCTCGCGCGTGGCCAGCAGTTCCAGGCCTTCGAGCAGGGCCAGGGTCTCGGTGCGGCCATGGGTCTCGATGATTCCGCAGACGACGTCCTCGCCCTGCGCGCGCAGGCGCTGCGCAGCGGCCAGCATGGCGTAGGTCTTGCCGACCCCCGGGCAGGCGCCGAAGAACACCTTGAGCTTGCCGCGCCGTGCGCGCTGCTCCTCACGCTCGACCTGCTGCAGCAGGGCGTCGGGGTCTGGGCGCTGGTCGTCGCTCACGGTGCGGGCACGCGTCGCGGGCGGACGCCGTCGAGCGCCAGGTTCAGCTCCAGCACGTTGACGCGCGACGCGCCGAACAGGCCGAGGAACGGATGCACGGCGTGGGCGTCGATCAGCCGCTGCACGGCCTGCGGGCTCATGCCGCGGGCACGCGCGACGCGGTCGCGCTGGTACTCGGCGGCGGCGAGACTGATGTCGGGATCCAGGCCGGACGCCGAAGAGGTGACCAGATCGACCGGTATCGGCGCCGTGTTGCCGGGATCGGCGGCACGCAAGGCGTCGACTCGGGCCCGCACGGCGGCGACCAGGGCCGGGTTGGTCGGCCCCAGATTGGATCCGCCCGAGGCCAGTCCGTTGTCGGGCTGCGGCGCGGTCGCCGACGGCCGTCCCCAGAAATCCCCGGGAGCGGAGAACGCCTGCCCGATCAGCGACGCGCCGATGGGCCTGCCGTGCACCGCGAGCACGGAGCCGTTGGCGCGCCACGGGAACGCCAGCTGGGCGACGGCCGTGACCAGCAGCGGATAGGCGACCCCGGTGAGGATCGTGAGGCCGACGAACAGGGTCAACGCGGGACGAATGCTGCGCAACATGGGATCCTCCGCTCAGACGAGATGCAGGCCGTTCAACACCAGGTCGATCGCCTTGATGCCGAAGAACGGCAGGATGATGCCTCCGATGCCGTAGATCAGCAGGTTGGTGCGCAACAGCGTGGCGGCCGCAAGCGGGCGGAACTTCACGCCCTTCAGCGCCAGCGGGATCAGGAACACGATGATCAGGGCGTTGAAAATCACCGCCGACAGGATGGCCGATTCGGGCGTGGCCAGGTGCATGACGTTGAGGGCCCGAAGCGCCGGGTAGTTGGTGAGGAAAATGGCCGGAATGATGGCGAAATATTTCGCCAGATCGTTGGCGATGCTGAAGGTGGTGAGAGCGCCGCGAGTCATCAGCATCTGCTTGCCGATTTCGACGACTTCGATCAGCTTGGTCGGGTTGGAGTCGAGGTCGACCATGTTGCCGGCCTCGCGCGCCGCCTGCGTTCCGCTGTTCATCGCCACCGCGACGTCGGCCTGCGCCAGCGCCGGCGCGTCGTTGGTGCCGTCGCCGGTCATCGCCACCAGCCGGCCTTCGGCCTGGTATGCGCGGATCAGCGCCAGCTTGGTCTCCGGCGTGGCCTCGGCGCGGTACTCGTCCACGCCGGCCTCCGCGGCGATCGCCGCCGCGGTCAGGCGGTTGTCGCCGGTGATCATCACGGTCTGGATTCCCATCCGGCGCAACTGGGCGAAGCGCTCCTTGATGCCGTCCTTGACCACGTCCTTGAGTTCGACCACGCCGAGCACGCGGGTGTCGTCGGCCACCACCAGCGGAGTGCTGCCGCGGCGAGCGACCTCGTCGACCCGGGCCTGCAGGTCGGCCGGCAGCCGGCCGCCGCGCTCGCGCACGAAGCGGGCGACTTCCTCGGCCGCGCCCTTGCGCACCGGCCGGCCGCCGATGTCGACGCCGCTCATGCGGGTCTGCGCCGAGAACGGCACGAACACCGCGTGCAGGCTTTCCAGGTCGCGCTCGCGCAGGTTGAATCGCTGCTTGGCCAGGACCACGATGGAGCGGCCTTCGGGGGTCTCGTCGGCCAGCGATGCCAGCTGCGCCGCATCGGCCAGGGCCCGCTCGTCAGTTCCGGACACGGGCAGGAACGCCGCGGCCTGGCGATTGCCCAGGGTGATGGTTCCGGTCTTGTCCAGCAGCAGCACGTCGATGTCGCCGGCGGCCTCGACCGCGCGCCCCGACGTGGCGACGACGTTGGCGCCGAGCATGCGGCTCATTCCGGCGACGCCGATGGCCGACAGCAGCGCGCCGATGGTGGTCGGGATCAGGCACACCAGCAGCGCGACCAGCACGGTGAGACTGACCGGATGGCCGCGCCCGGAGGAATGGGTCGCGTAGATCGAATACGGCAGCAAGGTGACCGTGGCCATCAGCAGGATCAGCGTCAGCGCGATCAGCAGGATGGTCAGCGCGATCTCGTTCGGCGTCTTGCGCCGCTTGGCGCCTTCGACCAGCGCGATCATGCGGTCGAGGAACGAGTCTCCGGGATCGGCGGTGCAGCGCACCACCAGCCAGTCCGACAGCACGGTGGTGCCTCCGGTGACCGAAGAGAAATCACCGCCGGACTCGCGGATCACCGGCGCGGACTCGCCGGTGATCGCGCTTTCGTCGACCGTGGCCGCGCCTTCGATCACCTCGCCGTC
>JAJZHS010000106.1 GCA_021798395.1 Pseudomonadota bacterium | reverse complement strand
GGTGGCGGCGTCGAGCGCGGCGTGGGCATCGAGCGCGGCGCCGTCGAGCTGGGCGTTGAGCCGGCCCTGGCGCGCGTGCTGCCGGAGCCGCGCGGCAGCCACGCGCGCCGCCACCGCAGCGCTGCGCTCGCCGTGGGGCAGTTGCAGCAGCGCGTCGGCGGCGACGTCGGTCAGATCGACGTGCAGGTCGATGCGGTCGAGCAGCGGTCCCGACAGCCGGGCGCGGTAGCGCGCCAGCTGCGCCGCGCTGCAGCCGCAGGCGCGGCGCGGGTGGCCGTACCAGCCGCAGGCGCACGGGTTCATCGCGGCGACCAGCTGGAAGCGCGCCGGGAATGCGGCGCGCGCGCGCGCGCGCACGACCACGACCTGGCCGCTTTCCAGCGGTTCGCGCAGGCTTTCCAGCGCGTCGCGGGCGAACTCGGGCAGCTCGTCGAGGAACAGCACGCCGCCGTGCGCCAGCGAGATCTCGCCCGGGCGCAGCAGCGCACCGCTGCCGCTGCCGATCAGCGCTGCGGCCGAGGCGCCGTGGTGCGGGCTGCGGAATGCGCGGCGCATCCACTGCGCCGGAGTGAACTGCCCGGCCAGTCCGAGCAGCGAGGCGCTGCCCAGCGCCTCGTCGGGAGTCGGCGGCGGCAGCAGCCCGGGCAGCCGCCGCGCCAGCATCGACTTGCCGCAGCCCGGCGGCCCGCGCAGCAGCAGGTGGTGGCCGCCGGCGGCGGCGATTTCCAGCGCACGCTTGGCCGCGAGCTGGCCGCGCACGTCGATCAGGTCGGGCCAGGCCTGCGCCGGCGCGGCCGGCGGCGGCGCAGGCATCATCGCCGCGGCGTCGCGCCGGCCGCACAGATAGGCCACCGCGTCGCCCAGATGGGCCGCGCCGAGCACGGCGTCGGGCGCGCCGAGCGCGGCCGCGGCGGCGCTGGCCGCAGGCAGCACGAAGCGTCTGGCCGGCGCCTCGCGCGCGACGGCGAAGGCCATCGCCAGCGCGCCGCGCACCGGCCGCAGTTCGCCGGACAGCGACAGCTCGCCGGCGAACTCGTGGGCTTCGAGCGCCGCCGCGGGCAGCGCGCCGGACGCGGCGAGCACGCCCAGCGCGATCGGCAGGTCATAGCGCGCCGATTCCTTCGGCAGGTCGGCGGGCGCCAGGTTGACGACGATGCGCCGTGCCGAGGGGAACTCGAAGCCGCTGTTCAGCAGCGCGCTGCGCACGCGGTCGCGCGCTTCGCGGACTTCGGCTTCGGCCAGGCCGACGATCGAGAAACTCGGCAGCCCGCCGGCCAGGTGCACTTCGACCTGCACCGCCGGAGCTTCGAGTCCGAGCAGCGCGCGGCTGCCGAGGCGGGCCAGCGCCATCGCGGTCGGTGCACGGCGTGCGCGCGCGCCGCGTGCATGCCGTGGCGTCAGTCGTGGCCCGAAGGCTGCAGCCGGGCCTCGAGCGCGCCGACCTGGGCTTCGAGCGCGGCGATGCGGGTGTTGGCCGCCGCCAGCATCGCCTGCAGCGCGTCGAACTCGTCGCGGGTGACCAGGTCGAGCCGCCCGGCGGCCGACTGCGCCAGCGCTTTCGCGTTGCGCTGCATGTCCTTCAGCGGCGAGTTCTCCAGCGCCGACGCGGCGCGATGCAGGAACGCGCGCGGCGAGTTCGGGTTCGGTGGGTTCATGGCGGTCGGGATGTGGCGGGGGCCTCGGAAGCGCGGGCGCGGACCGCGCCCACGCCGCTATTGTCGGCGACAACGCGTCGCCGCGGGCGCAAGCCCGTGTGCGCTGTGCTGTTGCGGCGGGCGCGCCGGGCGTGCGCACCAGGCGGGCGCGGCCGGCGCGTCGCGGTGCGGCACGTGCACCGTGGCGGGGCGCCGCGCACCGCGATGAAGCGCGACGCGGCCGGGAACGCGCCGGAATCGCCTCGCAGGGTGCCTGGCACGAAAGCTGCAGAGGTGGAGCCGGGATCCTTCCATGCTGCAGCCAACCAGTCCGCTTCTCCGCCACGCTCTCTGGAGTCCATTTCGATGAAACCCATCAAGCTTGCCGCCTGCCTCGGCGTTGCGTTCGGCCTGAACGGCGTCGCAGGCGCCACCGATGCGCCTGCCGTGCCGGACCTGGGAGCCGTACTTGCGGCCACCCCGGGACTGAGCGTCACCGGCTACGTCGCGTCGAGCTACACCCACTTCGACACCAGCACCGTGGGCCAGCGCCAGTTCGATCTGAAGACCAACGGCTTTACGCTGAACCAGGCGTCGATGACGGTGTCGTACCTGCCGAGCAGCGGCGCCGGGGCATCGGCCACGCTGCTCGGCGGCGAAGACGCCAGCTACCTGGCGGCCAGCGCGCCGCAGTTCGGCGTCGCCACGGCCTATGCGCAGTACGCGCTCGGCGCGCTGACCATGATGGCCGGCCGGCTGCCGACGCTGGCCGGCGCCGAGGTCGTCGACCCGGTGGCCGACAACGAGATCTCGCGCTCGCTGCTTTTCTACGACCTGGAGCCGATCTACCACGACGGCGTGCGCGCCAGCTACGCGGTCGGCGACGCGCTGACGCTGACCGGCGGCGTCAGCAACGGCATCAACTACAGCAGCAACGGCACGTCGGACTCCAAGCTGGTCGAGTTCGGCGCCTCGGGCGCGCCGAGCAAGCAGCTGTCGTACTCCGCCGTGTACTACTACGCCGGCACCAACAGCTACTACGGCGGCAAGCCGGGCAGGACCGGCCTGTTCGACTTCGTCGGCAACTACACCGCGACCGACGCATTGAGCTTCGGGCTCAACGTCGACCTGGTCAGCAAGGACCTGGGCGGCGGCACGCAAAGGGCCGACGGCTACGCGCTGTACGCCAACTATGCGCTGAGCGGCCAGCTGACGCTGTCGGGCCGCGGAGAGTACCTGAGCGACAACGACGGCCTGATCACCGGATCGCCGAACAAGCTCAAGGAACTGACCGTCGCGCTGAACTACACGCCGGCCAAACACTTGAAACTGAGCGCCGAGCTGCGCCAGGACAAGGCCGACAACCCGCTGTTCGTCAACGGCGCCGCGACGACGACCAAGCAGAACTCGTTTGAACTGATGGCGGCCTACGCGTTCTGAGCGCCGCCACGCCAACTCCAGGAGAACCGTCCATGAAAATGATCACGGCCATCATCAAGCCGTTCAAGCTCGACGAGGTGCGCGAAGCCCTGTCGGGAATCGGGGTGACCGGAATCACCGTCACCGAGGTCAAGGGCTTCGGCCGCCAGAAGGGGCATACCGAGCTGTATCGCGGCGCCGAGTACGTCGTCGACTTCCTGCCCAAGGTCAAGATCGAGGCCGCCGTTCCCGAAACCCTGGTCGAGCGCACCATCGAAACCATCGAGAACGCGGCGCGCACCGGCAAGATCGGCGACGGCAAGATCTTCGTCGCCGGTCTCGAGCAGGTCGTGCGCATCCGTACCGGCGAGACCGGCGCCGACGCGCTCTGACAACCGTTCCAGCTGAAAGGTCCACGACATGAAAAAGTTCAACGCATTGCTCGCGCTGAGCCTGGCCGCATTCAGCGGCGCGGCCTGCGCGCAGGCCGCGCCGGCGCCGAATCCCGCCGCCTTCATCAACTCCGGCGACAACGCCTGGATGCTCACGTCCACCGCGCTGGTGCTGATGATGACGATTCCCGGCCTGGCGCTGTTCTACGGCGGCATGGTGCGCAAGAAGAACGTGCTGGCGACGCTGATGCAGAGCTTCGCGATCACCGCGCTGGTCACGGTTCTGTGGATGATCGCGGGCTACAGCTTGGCCTTCACCAACGGCTCGCCGTTCATCGGAGGATTGAGTCGCTTCTTCCTCGCCGGAATGGGGCTCGACAGCGTCAACCCGATCGCCGGGACGATTCCCGAGAGCACGTTCATGACGTTCCAGATGACCTTCGCGATCATCACTCCGGCGCTGATCGTCGGCTCGTTCGCCGACCGCATGAAGTTTTCCGCGCTGCTGGTCTTCATGGGCGCCTGGCTGCTCGCCGTGTACGCGCCGATCGCGCACATGGTCTGGGGCCCGGGCGGCTGGCTCGGCGGCGACGGCGTGCTCGACTACGCCGGCGGCACCGTGGTGCACATCAACGCCGGCGTGGCCGGCCTGGTCGCCGCGCTGGTCATGGGCAAGCGCGTGGGCTACGGGCGCGAGCCGATGCCGCCGCACAACCTGGTGCTGACCATGATCGGCGCGTCGCTGCTGTGGGTGGGCTGGTTCGGCTTCAACGCCGGCTCGGCCGGGGCCGCGAACGACCGCGCCGGCATGGCCATGGCGGCGACGCAGATCGCCACCGGAGCCGCTGCGCTGGCGTGGATGTTCGCCGAGTGGATGGCGCGCGGCAAGCCGACCATCCTGGGCATCTGCTCGGGCGCGGTCGCCGGGCTGGTGGCGATCACCCCGGCTTCGGGCTTCGTCGGACCCAGCGGCGCGCTGGCCATCGGACTGGCCGCCGGCGTGGTGTGCTTCTGGACCGCGGTCTACATGAAAGAAATCTTCGGCTACGACGACTCCCTCGACGCCTTCGGCGTGCACGCGATCGGCGGCATGCTCGGCGCGCTGCTCACCGGGGTGTTCGCGGTCAAGGCCATCGGCGGCACCGCCGGCATGCTCGAGGGCAACGCCGCGCAGCTGCTGATCCAGGCCAAGGGCGTCGCGGTGACCATCGTCTACGACGCCGTCGTCAGCTACGTGCTGCTGAAAATCGTCGACATGGTCATCGGCCTGCGCGTGACCGAGGAACAGGAGCGCGAAGGCCTGGACATCAGCCTGCACGGCGAACAGGTGCTCTGACGCACGCAGCATCTCCAGCGCAGCTTGGCCCGGCCTCGTGCCGGGCTTTTTCAATGGTATCGGCGCGCCGTCCCTTGACCCGCATCATCCGCGGGCGGCGCGCGTTGCCGGCGCATCGGCGCAGGCTCTGTCACAATTGGAGGCTCTGCCGCCACGACGGCCCACCGATGTCCATGACCGCATGATTCCGCATCTCGTCTCCAGCGAAAGCGCGCCGGTGCTCGAACTCGAGCAGCGCATCCTCGAAGCCCAGCCGTCGATCGAGCGCTGGTTCAGGCTGGAGTGGATGGAGCACGCGCCGCCGTTCTACGCTTCGGTCGACCTGCGCAACGGCGGTTTCAAGCTCGCTCCGGTCGACACCAATCTGTTCCCCGGCGGCTGGAACAATCTGTCGTCGGACATGGTCCCGCTGGCCGTGCAGGCCGCGATGGCGGCGATCGAGAAGATCTGCCCCGAGGCCAAGGGCCTGCTGCTGATCCCCGAACGGCATACGCGCAACAGTTTCTACCTGGAAAACCTCGGCCGTCTGACGCAGATCTTCCACCAGGCAGGGTTGAACGTGCACGTCGGCACCGTCGACGAAACCATCACCGAGCCGCGCCCGGTGCCGCTGCCCGACGGTTCGAGCCTGCTGCTCGAACCGCTGGTGCGCAGCAAGCGCAGGCTGGGCACGAAGGACTTCGACCCCTGCACGATCCTGCTGAACAACGATTTGTCGTCCGGAGTTCCGGCCAACCTCGAAGGCCTGTCCGAGCAGTACCTGCTGCCGCCGCTGCACGCGGGCTGGAAGACGCGGCGCAAGTCGAGCCACTTCCGCAGCTACGACGCGGTGGCCAAGCGCTTCGCCAAGCTCATCGGAGTCGATCCATGGATGCTCAATCCGTATTTCGCGCGGTGCTCCGGAATCGACTTCCAGCAGCGCCGCGGCGAGGAGGAACTGGCCGAGGCGGTCGACCAGGTCCTGGTCAAGGTGCGCAAAAAGTACAAGGAATACGGAATCCACGACAAGCCCTTCGTGGCCGTCAAGGCCGACGCCGGCACCTACGGCATGGGCGTGATGATGGTGAACGATGCGTCTGAGATGAAGGACCTGAACCGGCGCACGCGCAACAAGATGAGCGTGGTCAAGGAAGGCATGGAGGTGCGCGACGTCATCATCCAGGAAGGCGTGCCGAGCATCGAGCGGCTGCAGGAGGCGGTCTGCGAGCCGGTCGTGTACATGATGGATCGCTACGTCGTCGGCGGCTTCTACCGCGTGCACGCCGACCGCGGTCCGGCCGAGAACCTGAATTCGCCGGGGATGCATTTCGTGCCGCTGGCGTTCGACGAGCAGTTCAACGTCACCAACCCGGAAGCCAAGCCCGGCACCAGCGGGCCGAACCGCTTCTACATGTACGGCGTGATCGCGCGCCTGGCGCTGGTCGCGGCCAGCTACGAGCTCGAGGCCACCGACCCCGAGGCCGAAGCCACCTGAGGCACGCGCCATGCACCTGCTGTTCGTTGCCGATCCGCTCGAGGCGTTCAATCCGAAAAAGGACACGACGCTGGCGATGATGCGCGAAACCGCGTCGCGCGGCTGGGACGTCTGGGCCTGCGAACCGCGCCATCTGCAGTGGCGCGGGGGCGCCGGCGCCTCCGGCGCGCTGCGCGCGCGTTGCCGCCACATCACGGTGCTCGACGCGGCGCGGCCGTGGTTCGCCGAAATCGAACAGGCCGATCGCGCGCTGCGCGACTTCGACGCGGTGCTGATGCGCAAGGATCCGCCTTTCGACAGCGAATATTTCTACGCCACCCACCTGCTCGAGCAGGCCGAGCGCGAAGGCGCAAGGGTGTTCAACAGTCCGCGCGCGCTGCGCGACCATCCGGAGAAGCTGGCGATCCTGGAGTGGCCCGAGCTGATTGCCGAGACACTGGTCAGCCGCGACATGGCCGCGCTGCGCGCGTTCGCACTCGAGCACGGCGACATCGTCGTCAAGCCGCTCGACGGCATGGGCGGATCCGGGATCTTTCGCCTGCGCAGCGGTGCCGGCGGCGCACCCGACGCCAACCTCGGCGTGGTGCTGGAGACGCTGACGGATTGGGGGCGGCGCACGATCATGGCGCAGCGTTTCCTGCCCGAGATCGTCGACGGCGACAAGCGGGTGCTGCTGATCGGCGGCAAGCCGGTGCCGTACGCGTTGGCGCGCATCCCGCAGGGAGGCGAGACGCGCGGCAATCTGGCCGCCGGCGGCCGCGGCGTGGCGCAGGCTCTGAGCGCGACCGACCTGGCGATCGCCGAGCGGTTGGCGCCGGTGCTGGCCGCGCGCGGGCTGCTGCTGGCCGGAGTCGACATCATCGGCACGCGCATGACCGAGATCAACGTGACCAGCCCGACGTGTTTCGTCGAAATCGCCGCGCAGACCGGCTGCGACGTCGCCGCGCTGTTCGTCGACGCGCTGCAGCTGGCGCTGCGCGCCTAGTCCACTGCGTAGAAGCATGCGCGCGCCTGCCGACGCTGCAGTCGAACTGCACGACCTCTACCTGCCCTGCCCGCGCGGCCTGGAGCCGGTGCTGGCCGACGAACTGGCCGAGCTCGGTTCGCCGACGCTGCGCGTCGAGCCGCCGCAAAGCGGCGGCGTCGCCGCGCGCGGCACGTTCGACGACGCGATGCTGCTGAACCTGCACAGCCGCATCGCGTCGCGGGTTCTGCTTCGCGCCGGGCGCACCCGCGTGCGCGACGCCGACGACGTGTACCGTCTGGCGCAGCGCGTACGCTGGGAACGCTGGTTCGACGCGCGCCGCACGCTGCGCATCGACCTCAGTGCCGACCGCAGTCCGCTCGACAGCGTGCAGTTCGCCGCGCTGCGTGCAAAAGACGGCATCTGCGATCATTTCCGCGGCATCGGCCAGCCGCGTCCGGACATCGACCGCGAACGCCCCGACGTGCGCGTGCACCTGCACCTGAACGCCGACAGCGCGCTGCTGTACCTGGACACTTCGGGCGAGGCGCTGTTCAAGCGCGGCTGGCGCGCCGAGCACGGCGAGGCGCCGCTGAAGGAAAACCTGGCCGCCGGGCTGCTTCGCCTGGCCGGCTGGACGCCGCAGGCCGTGCTGTACGACCCGCTGTGCGGCGCCGGCACCATCGCGATCGAGGCCGCGCAG
>JAJZHS010000105.1 GCA_021798395.1 Pseudomonadota bacterium | reverse complement strand
CCAGTAGCCCGCCGGCGGGTTGCCGCTGCGCAGCCGGCGGCGCGTCTGCTCGACCGCCGAGGCGGCCAGCCACAGCGCGCAGAAGCTGCCCAGCGCGGCGCCGGCGTTCCACTTGCCCAGCGCCAGCGGCAGCACGATCGCGGCCAGCAGCGCCAGCACCAGCGGAACGCGCATCGGCCGCGCCAGGTCGGCGGCGCGCGACGCGCGCCAGCGCGCGATCGGGCCGACCGCCGCGAGCAGGAACAGCGGAACGACGACCGGGATGAACACGCTGTTGAAATACGGCGGGCCGACCGACAGCTGGCCCAGGCCGAGCGCTTCGACGACCAGCGGGTACAGGGTTCCGAGCAGCACGCTGGCGGTGGCGACGACGAGCAGCACGTTGTTGCCCAGCAGCAAGCTCTCGCGCGACAGCAGCGAGAAGCCGCCGCCGACGCCGCCGCCCGGCGCGCGCAGCGCGAACAGGATCAGCGAGCTGCCGACGACCAGCGCGAACAGGATCAGGATCATCAGGCCGCGGCGCGGGTCGGTGGTGAACGAGTGGACCGACGACAGCACCCCCGAGCGCACCAGGAAGGTGCCGAGCAGCGACAGAGAGAACGCGCCGATGGCCAGCAGCACGGTCCAGTTGCGGAAGGTTCCGCGCTTTTCGGTCACCGCCAGCGAGTGGATCAGCGCGGTGCCGATCAGCCAGGGCATGAACGACGCGTTCTCGACCGGATCCCAGAACCACCAGCCGCCCCAGCCGAGCTCGTAGTACGACCAGTACGAACCCAGCGCGATGCCCAGCGTCAGGCACACCCAGGCGGCGATGGTCCACGGCCGCGACCAGCGCGCCCAGGCCGCGTCCAGGCGGCCGGCGAGCAGCGCGGCGATGGCGAAGGCGAACGCCACCGCGAAGCCGACGTAGCCCATGTACAGCATCGGCGGGTGGCCCATCATCCCCGGGTCCTGCAGCAGGGGGTTGAGGTCGCGTCCGTTGAGCGCGGCCGGCAGCAGGCGCTGGAACGGATCGGCCGCGATGTTGATGTAGACCAGAAAGCCGAGTTCGACCAGGCCGAGCACTCCGAGCACCCGCGCGACCATCTCGTCGGGAAGGCTGCGCGAGAACACCGACACGGCGAACGTCCAGCCGCCGAGCATCAGCAGCCAGAGCAGGAACGAGCCCGAGTGGCCGCCCCAGGTGGCGCCGAACTTGTAGATCGCCGGCAGCATCGAGTTGGAGTTCTCGGCCACGTACAGCACCGAGAAGTCGCTGCGCATGAACGACGTCACCAGGCAGACGAAGGCCAGCGCGATGAGCAGGAACGTGGCGCGCGCCGACGGGCGCGCCAGCGCGATCCAGACGCGGTTGCCGCGCCAGGCGCCGAGCAGCGGCAGCAGGCCCTGGATCAGCGCCACCGGCAGCGCGAGCAGCAGCGCGTAATGTCCGAGTTCGGGAATCATTGTTGCAGTGTCCTTCCGGCCTGTTTGGCCTCCTGGATGGCGTCGCGCGCTTCGGGCGGCATGTAGTTGGCGCTGTGCTTGGCCAGCACCTGGGTGGCGTGGAACGTTCCGTGCGGGCCCAGCGTGCCCTGCGCGACCACGCCGCGGCCCTGCGCGAACAGATCGGGCAGGATCCCGGTGTAGACCACCGGAACCTGTTTGGCGGTGTCGGTGATGACGAAGTGCACGGTCAGTCCGTCGCGCTTGAGGCTGCCGCGTTCGACCAGCCCGCCGAGGCGGAACAGGGCGGCGTGCGGCACGTCGCCCGCCACGATCTGGCTGGGGGTGATGAACAGCGCGATCGAGCTGTTCAGCGCGTGCAGCACCAGCGCGGTGGCCACGCTCAGCGCGGCCAGTCCGCCGACGATCAGCGCGGCGCGGCGATGACGCGGCTTCATGCCGCCTCCTGCCGCAGCGTGACGCGCAGTTCGACTTCGCTCAGCCGCCTGCGCTCCATCTGCTCGAGCTGGCGCACGGCCTGCTGGCGGCGCAGCAGCGCCAGCGCAGCGCGCCGGCGCAGGCGCAGCGCGGCGACCTCGATCACCAGTCCCAGGGTACACGCTCCGACGCTGCCCCAGACGTACGGCGCGTAGCCGCCCATCGCGAAGAAATCCGCAGCCGAGTGCCAGATCATGGCGTCACCTCCGTCAACTGCGCGAGCCAGTCGGCACCGCCCTCGCGCTCGAGAATGATCACCCGCACCCGTGCCAGGGCGACGGCGATCGTGTACATCCACGCTGCCAGAGACATCAGCAGCAGCCCTTCCAGCATGGTCATCGCCATCTTCGGCGAATGGGTGAACGAAATCGAAGCTCCCTGGTGCAGCGTGTTCCACCACTGCACCGAGAAATAGATCACCGGGATGTTGACCACGCCGACCAGCGCCAGCACGGCGCAGGCGCGGTCGGCGCGCTGCACGTCGTCGATCGCCGCGCGCAGCGCGATCTGCCCCAGGTAGAGGAACAGCAGGATCAGCTCAGAGGTCAGCCGCGCGTCCCACACCCACCAGGTTCCCCACATCGGCTTGCCCCACAGCGACCCGGTGATCAGCGCCAGCGCGGTGAACAGCGCTCCGCTGGGCGCCAGCGCGGCGGCCATCATGCCCGACAGCCGGGTGTTGAACGCCAGCCCGAGTCCGGCCCAGAACGCCATCACCAGGTAGATGAACATCGACATCCACGACGCCGGAACGTGCAGGAAGATGATGCGGTAGCCCTCGCCCTGGGTGGCGTCGGGAGGCGCGACGAAGAATCCGACCCACAGCCCGGCCGCGCACAGCAGCAGCGCGGCCCACGCGAACCACGGCACCAGGCGTCCGGCCAGCGGGTAGAAGGTGGACGGGCTGGCGAACTTGAACCAGCGAATGCGTGCGTTTTTCATTCGAGTGCAATCCTGACCGCAGCCGCCGTTGCCAGCGGAGCGAGAAACAGCGCCATGACCAGCATCGCGCCGAGCAGCGCGAGATGCCCCGTGTAATCCAGTCCGGTGGCCTGCGCGGTCAGCGCGCCGGCGCCGAACACCAGCGCCGGCACGTACAGCGGCAGCACCAGCAGCGCGAGCAGCGCGCCGCCGCCGCGCGCGCCCAGCGTCAGCGCGGCGCCGATGGCGCCGACCAGCGACAGCAGCGGCGTGCCCAGCAGCAGCGCCACGGTGAGCAGCGCCAGCGCCGGGCCGGGCAGCGCGAACTGCAGCCCGAGCAGCGGCGCCAGCAGCACCAGCGGCAGCCCGGCGACCAGCCAGTGGGCGGCGATCTTGCCGCCGATCAACCACGCCAGCGGAGTCGGCGACAGCAGCATCTGCTCCAGGGTGCCGTCGGCGAAGTCGTCGCCGAACATGCGGTGCAGGCCGAGCAGGGTCGACAGCAGCGCGCCGACCCACAGCACGCCGGGGCCGATCTGGCGCAGGCGCTGCGGCTCGGGGCCGATGGCCAGCGGGAACAGGCTGGCGACGATGACGAAAAAAGCCAGCGCGGTGGCCACGTCGCTGCGCCGGCGCAGTGCCAGCAGCAGTTCGCGGCGCAACATGGCGAACAAGGTCGAGGCCACCGTCACAGCTCCAGTTGCTGGCCGCCGCGCAAGGCGATCGGCTGGTGGCTGGTCAGCACCGCGCTGCCGCCCGCGCGCAGATGCTCGGCGACCAGCGCACCGACCATCTCGACGCCGCCGGTGTCGAGCGCGGCGAACGGTTCGTCGAGGATCCACAGCCGCGCGCCGCGCGCCAGCACCCGCGCCAGCAGCGCGCGCCGGCGCTGGCCCTGCGACAGCACGCGCAGCGGCAGGTCCTCGCGTCCGCGCAGGCCGACGCGCCACAGCGCGGCGGCGGCGGCGCGCTCGTCGAGCGCGCGGCCGTCGAGCGCCGCGCCCAGGCGCACGTTCTCCAGCGCGCTCAAGTCGTCCTTGACCCCGGCGCGGTGGCCGAAGAACGCCATCGCGCCGCGCCAGTCGTCGCCGGCGCGCGGCAAGTCGACGCCGTTCCACTGCACGCGGCCGGCATGCGGCCGCGCCAGTCCGGCGAGCAGCCGCAGCAGGCTGGTCTTGCCGGCGCCGTTGGCGCCGCGCACGTGCAGCCAGTCGCCGGCGCCGAGCACGAAGCTCACGCCGCTGAACAGCACGCGGTCGCCGCGTCGGCACGCGACTTCGGCGGCGCGCAGCTCGTGCGCCTCGGCGGGCGCAGCGGCGGGTTGCTCGGAATCGGGTTCGTTGAACATCATGGAACAAGAATATGGATCCGAAACGATTGTGAGCTTGACGTTCATCAACGAATTCGGTGGGCGTTGCTTCGAGGCGTCGCATTACATGTTGTCGCGGCTTGTCGTTGACATGCATCAAACCTGATAATTCGGGCTATCACCTAGGATCGGACCGGCACGACGCCACGCCCGCGGCGCGCACCCCTCGACGAACCGCGATCCGATCCGCGACCCCGATGCCCGTTCAAATCCGACCCGCGCGCGCGGTCGCCATCCTCGCGGTACTGACCATCGGCGCCGTGGCGATGTCGGTGCTGCTGCTGCTGTGGAGCCTGCGCGAGCGCGCGGTCGGCAGCGACATGGCGCAGACCGCGACCTTGACCGGTCTGCTCGCGCAGCAGACCGCGCAGGCCTTCGACCGCGGCGACGCGCTGCTGCGCAGCGTCGACGAACGGCTGCAGTCGCCGTTCGTCTCCCAGCTGGCGCTCGACAGCCTGCCGCTGCACCTGTTGCTCGAAAGCCACTTGCACGGCCTCGGCGAGTCGGCCTCGCTGTTCATCGTCAACGCCCGCGGCACGGTGGTGAACTCGACGCAGGGTTTCCCGACCACGCCGCGTTCGGTCGCCGACCGCGGCTATTTCCGCGCCTTCGCCGACGCGCATCGGCACGGCCTGTACATCGGCGCTCCGCTGTCCAGCCGCGTCGACGGCCGCTGGACCGTGCACCTGGCGCGCGCCCTGCGCAACGCCGACGGCTCGCTGCGCGGGGTGATCGTCGCCTCGCTGCCGCGCAGCGCACTGGCGCCGCTGTACACGTATCTGCTGCGCGACTTCGCGCGCCCGGTGTCGATCTACCTCAGCGACGGCAGGCTGCTGGCCAGCCTGCCGCGGCGCGACGCGCTGCTGGGGCAGCCGGCGCCCGAGCTGGCCGGAGTTCCGCTTCCGGGGCCGGGGCGGCTGCACCGCATCGCGCTGGCCGGCAGCGACGGCAACGTGCTGATCCTGCAGCGCGTGGCCGGGCAGCCGCTGCTGGTCGGCGTCACCGACAACCGTGCCGAGACGCTGGCGTCGTGGCGCACGGTGGCGGTTCCGATCGGCAGCGGCGCGCTGGTCGTGTGCGCGTTCATCGGCGTGGCCGCGCTGCTGCTCGGGCACGAACTGCAGCGCGAGGAGCGGCTCAACCGCGCGCTGCGCGAAGCCGACGACCGCTGGCGGCGGACGATCGATTCGGTGATGGACGCCATCGTCTCGGTCGACGCCAGGCAGACGATCATCATGTTCAACCCTGCCGCCGAGCGCATGTTCGGCGTGCGCGCAGCCGACGCGCTCGGCCAGCCGCTGTCGATGCTGATTCCCGAGCGGCTGCACGCCACGCACGCGGCGCACGTCGCCGGGTTCGTCCGCTCGGGGGTCGATTCCCGCGAAATGGCCGCGCAGATGGAAGTGCTGGGGCGACGTTCCGACGGCAGCGAATTCCCCATCGAGTCGGCGATTTCGCGCACCCTGATCGACGGCGCGCCGCAGCTGACCGCGATCCTGCGCGACGTCACCGAGCGCCGCCGCCGCGAGGCCGAGCTGCGGCAGATGAACGTCGAGCTGCGGCGGCTGTCGCGCGCGCTGGAGTCGGTGCGCGAGGAAGAGCGCACGCGCATTTCGCGCGAGCTGCACGACGACCTCGGCCAGCAGCTCACCGGGATCAAGCTCGACCTGTCGTGGCTGGTGGCGCGCATCAAGGACGGCCGCCAGCCCGCTCCCGAGGCGCTGGAATCGATGCGCCAGCTGCTCGACGGCGCGATCGCCGCGGTGCGCCGCATTTCCACCGAACTGCGGCCGCGCATGCTCGACGACCTCGGTTTTGAGGAAGCGCTGGCCTGGCTGGTCGGCGAATTCGCCCGGCGCAGCCAGATCCCGGTCGACCTGGCGCTGCCCGAAATGCGGCACGCGCACCGCGCCGAGCTGAGCACCGCGCTGTACCGCATCGTGCAGGAGTCGCTGACCAACATCGCGCGCCACGCCGAGGCCGGCCAGGTGCGCATCGCCATCGTCGAGCGCGACGACGTGCTGCTGCTGCGCATCCACGACGACGGACGCGGGATCGACCCGGCGCGCATCGGTGCCGGGGTCGGCCTGCTGAGCATGCGCGAGCGCGCCACCGCGCTCGGCGGCACCTTCTCGATCGCGCCGCACGCGCACGGCGGCACGCTGATCGAGGTCTCGATCCCGCTGCACGACGACGAACTGCAGGGAGCAGCGACGCCATGAACCGACTCGACGTGCTGGTCGCCGACGACCACGTGATCATCCGCAACGGCCTGCGCAACATCCTCGACGACACCGACGACCTGCATTGCGCCGGCGAGGCCAGCAACGGCAACGCGCTGCTCGAGATGGTGCGCACCCGGTCGTGGGACCTGCTCATCCTCGACCTGTCGATGCCCGGGCGCAACGGCCTGGAACTGATCAAGCTGGTCAAGGCCGAGCGCGCGCAGCTGCCGATCCTGGTCTTCACCATGCACCAGGAGGAGCAGTACGCGGTGCGCGCCATCCGCGCCGGCGCGGCCGGCTACCTGACCAAGGAATCCGACGGCGACGTCCTGCTCGGCGCGATCCGCAAGGTCGCGCGCGGCGGCGTCTACGTCAGTCCGAAGGTCGCCGAGCTGCTGGCGACCGATCTGTCGCGTCCGCACCACGCTCCGGCGCACACCTTGCTGTCGAACCGCGAGTTCGAGATCTTCAACCGCATCGTCAGCGGGCGCAGCCTGACCGACATCGCCGCCGAACTCGGCCTGAGCGTGAAGACGGTCAGCACGCACAAGTCGCACATCCTCGACAAGATGGACCTGGCGCACGAGGTCGACCTGGTGCGCTACGCGCTGCAGCACGGGCTGGTCGACTCCACGTCGCGCTGACCCGGCCCGCGGCAGCGCCCGCGCGCGCCGGCGGCGTTTCCGTACGCCCCGCAGACCCCTGCGCCGCCGCCCGCGCGCGCCGCGGCTCCGATGCGGCATCGGAATTTTCCGATGGGCATTTTGATCGCGCGCCGATGGCGCCCGAGGGTTATCCCCAAGAACAATGGCATCCATCAAGGAGTGGCCTGCAGGGCCGCGCCTTGCAGGTACCTCTGTAAACCGGAACGCATGCCATGAAAACCCTCACGCTGAACACCTTCGCCGCCATCGCTGCCACGCTCGCTATCGCTATTCCCGCTGCCCACGCCAACGAAGCGAAGGACGCAGCCGCCGGCAAATTGCTGGTCAAGTCCGACGCCTGCTTCACCTGCCACGGCGTGTCGGCCGCCAAGATCGGCCCGAGTTTCGAGGACATCGCCAAGAAGTACGCCGGCAAGTCCGAAGACGCCGCCGAAAAGGCGATCGAAGGCGAGATCAAGGGCGGCGTGAAGGGAACCATGATGATGGCGCACCCGTCGATCAGCGCCAACGACCTGGACGAGATCGCCGACTGGATTCTCAGCCTCAAGAAGTAAGCAAGACCATCCCGAACGCACGACCCAAGGGGAGCACAAAGTGCACATCTCAAAGAAACTGATGCTGGCCGCCGCCGCGTTGCTCGGCAGCTGGGCCGTCTCGGCTTCAGCCGCCGACGCCATCAACCTGCCAGCGCTGGGCACGCCGCAGCAAGCGACGGTGTCCGCCGCGCAAAGTTCCAAGGAGCACCTGGCCGCCGACGCCAAGTGCACGCGCTGCCACGACGAGAACGAATCCAAGCCGATCCTGGCGTTCTTCCAGACGCCGATGGGCGTCACCGGCGACTCGCGCACGCCGACC
>JAJZHS010000104.1 GCA_021798395.1 Pseudomonadota bacterium | reverse complement strand
GCCGGCGCGCTGCACGGCGGGCGAGGCGAATGCGGTGGCGGCCATCGCTGGATCCTCGTCAGACGAGCAGCAGCAGGAGCTCGCGTTCCCACGAGCTGATCACCCGGTTGTAGGTGCTGTACTCGAGTTCCTTGACCGCGCAGAACGCGTCGACGAAAGGCGCGCCGAGCACCTCGGCGACGGCATCGCAGCCGCGCATGCGCTCGATGGCGTCCTCCAGGTGGCGCGGCAGCTCGTAGTCCAGGCTCCACGCGCTGCGCGTCATCGGCGCGCTGGGCTGCAGCTGCGCGCGCATTCCCAGCCAGCCGCAGGCCAGCGTGGCGGCCATCGCCAGGTAGGGGTTGACGTCGACCCCGGGAACGCGGTTCTCGATGCGCCGGTTGGCCGGGTCGGAGTTCGGCACCCGGATGCCGCAGGTGCGGTTGTCGTGACCCCACTGCAGGTTGATCGGCGCCGACATGTGGCGCGACAGCCGGCGGTACGAGTTGACGTACGGGGCGAACATCGGCATCGCGCACGGCACGTATTTCTGCAGCCCGGCGATGTAGTGCATGAAGCGCGGCGTCGGCGAGCCCGCCGCGTCGGAGAACAGATTGCGTCCGGTCGCTGCGTCGACCAGGCTCTGGTGGATGTGCATCGCCGAGCCGGGTTCGAGTTCCATCGGCTTGGCCATGAAGGTGGCGAAGATTCCGTGGCGCAAAGCGGTCTCGCGCACCGCGCGCTTGAACAGGAAAACGCGGTCGGCGAGGTCCATCGGGTCGCCGTGGCTGAAATTGATTTCCATCTGGCCCGCGCCTGCCTCGTGGATCAGCGTCTCGACGCCGAGTTTGTGCACCTGGCAGAAGCTCGACAGCTCCATGAAGAAGGGGTCGAAGTCGTTGACCGCGTCGATCGAGTACGACTGCCTGCCGGCCTCGGCCTTGCCGGTGCGCCCCAGCGGCGGCTGCAGCGGCTCGTGCGGGTTGTGCTGGCGCGCGACCAGGTAGAACTCCATTTCGGGCGCGACCACCGGGCGCCAGCCCTCGCGCGCGTACAGATCGACGACGCCGCGCAGCACGGCGCGCGGCGACAGCCCGACCGCGCTGCCGTCGGCTTCGAAGCAGTCGTGGATCACCACCGCGACCGGCTCGGCGGCCCACGGCACCAGGCGCACGGTCGCCGCGTCGGGGCGGCAGACCATGTCGGGGTCGGTGTCGCCGACGAACGGGCCGTTGTCGGGCTGCTGGCCGTTGACGGTGTTCAGCAGCACGCTCTTGGGCAGCCGCATTTCGCCGGCTTCGACGAACAGGTCGCGCGGCAGGATCTTGCCGCGTGCGATCCCGGTCATGTCCGGGATGACGCATTCGACTTCGTGGATGCGGTGCGCGGTGAGGAATTCGAGCAGGGTCTGGGACATGATCGTGCAGGTTTTGCGCGATCGTATTTGTGATCACAAACGAAAGTCAAGTTGCTTTGTCTGACGTATCGACGTTGTTTAGTGATCACAAGCACGTGTTTACTCGTCGCGGCGGCGCAGCAGGTGGGCGGCCAGTCCGGCCAGCAGGCCCCAGAACGCGCTGCCCAGGCCGAGCACGGTCAGCCCCGACGCGGTGAGCAGAAAGGTGATCAGCGCGGCGTCGCGCTCGTGTGCATCGGCCAGCGCGCCGTGCAGGCTGGCGCCGATGGTGCCGAGCAGCGCGAGGCCGGCGACGGCGCCGATCAACGCCGCCGGAAACGCCGCCAGCAGGGCAGCCATGGTCGCGCCGAACACCCCGGTGCCGAGGTAGAACACGCCGGCCCAGACCGACGCGCGCCAGCGCTGCGCGGGGTCGGGGTGCGCGTTGGGGCTCATGCAGATCGCCGCGGTGATCGCCGCCAGGTTGAACGAAAAACCGCCGAAGGGCGCCAGCAGCACGCCGGTGAGACCGGTGGCGCCGACCAGGGGCGAAGCCGGCACGCGGTAGCCGTTGCTGCGCAGCACGACCAGCCCAGGCATGTTCTGCGACGCCATGGTGACCAGGAACAGCGGCACGCCGATGCCGATGGTCGCGCCGCCGCTCCACTGCGGCCAGGTCAGCAGCGGGCGCGCCAGGCGCAGCGGAACGCCGGCGAGGTGCAACTGGCCCTGCGCCGCAGCCGCCGCGACCCCGACGGCCAGCGTCAGCGGCACCGCGTAGCGCGGCGCGAAGCGGCGGCCGAGGACGAAGGCGGCGAGCATGGTGCCGACCAGCGCGCGGTGGCCGTCGAACAACCCGAACAGATCGATGCCGAACTGCAGCAGCACGCCGGCCAGCATGGCCGAGGCCAGGCTGCCCGGAAGCCGGCGCATCAGCCGCTCGAACGTTCCGCTGAAACCGACCAGCGCGGCCGCGCCGCCGGCGAAGACGAACGCGCCGACCGCCTGCGCCATGCTCACCCCGTGCAGACTGGTGGCGAGCAGCGCCGCGCCCGGGGTCGACCACGCGGTGAGCACCGGCGCGCGCGTGGCCAGCGACAGCCCGATGCAGGTCACGCCCATGCCCAGCCCGAGCGCCCACAGCCACGACGCGACTTCGGCCGGAGTCGCGCCGGCGGCGCGCGCGGCCTCGAACACGATCGGCGCCGAACTGGTGTAGCCGACCAGCACCGCGATCAGGCCGGCGCTGAGCAGCGACGGCGACAACCAGGACTTGAGCATCGGCGGGCCTCGCAAGGGGGGTGAAGCAGCGTGGGGAGAAGGCGCGGAAAGAAGGCGTGGGGCGTGTCGACGTGCCGCGTCGAGCGCTGCCGTCGTGCGTTATAACGCACGACGGCAGCTTAACATGGCGTCCGGGGACGGCAACGGAGCGGGCGATGGCGCGCGGTGCGGGCGATGACGAGGCGGTCGGCGTGCTGCTGGCGCGGCGGCTGCGCGCGCTGCGCGCGCAGCGCGGCTGGAGCCTGGAGCGCGCGGCGCGCGCCACCGGGGTGAGCAAGGCGATGCTCGGCCAGATCGAGCGGGGCGAGTCGAGCCCGACGGTGGCGACGCTGTGGCGCATCGCAGGCGGCTTCGAGCTCGGCCTGAGCGACCTGCTGCTCGACGCGCCGCCGCCGCCGGCCACCGTGGTGCGCGCGTCCAGGCTGCGTCCGGCGGTCGACGCCATGCTCGTGGCGCCGCTGTTCGCGTACGACCCGGCGCTGGGTTTCGAGTTGTTCGAGGTCACGCTGCTGCCTGGCTACACCCGGCGCTCGGAGCCGCACGCCGCGGGCGTGGTCGAACACGTCGTGGTCGTCTCCGGAGCGATGGAGCTGTGCCTGGACGACGACTGGACCGCACTGGCCTGCGGCGACGCGGTGCGTTTCGCGGCCGACCGGGCGCACGGCTACCGCAACCTCGGCGCGGCCGACGCGCGTTTTCTCAATCTCGTCCACTACCCGACGCGCTGAGCCGCGGGCGCCCACGGCGTCGACGCAGCAGGCACAATGGCGCTTGGCGCCGAGCGCCGCGCACAACAACGACAACGTCTTCCGGCATGGCCTGGCGACTCGAACTGCAAGGCATCAGCAAGCGCTATCCAGGCGTCGTGGCCAACGACGCCGTCGACCTGCGCGTGGCTCCGGGAGCGATCCACGCCGTGCTCGGCGAAAACGGCGCCGGCAAGTCGACGCTGATGAAAATCATCTACGGCGCCGAACAGGCCGATTCCGGCCGGGTGCTGGTCGACGGCACCGAAGTGCGGGTGCACAACCCGCAGGCGGCGCGCGCGCTGGGCATCGCGATGGTGTTCCAGCACTTCTCGCTGTTCGAAAGCGTCAGCGTGGCCGAGAACGTCTGGCTCGGCCAGCCCGCCGGGGTCACCCTGGCGCAGGTCGCCGCGCGCATCGAGCAGGTGGCTGCCGCGTACGGACTGGACGTCGACCCGGCGCGCCCGCTGCACGCGCTGTCGGTCGGCGAACGCCAGCGCGTGGAAATCATCCGCGCGCTGCTCACCGGGCCGCGGCTGCTGATTCTCGACGAGCCGACTTCGGTGCTGGCGCCGCACGCCGTGCAGCGGCTGTTCGACACCCTGCGCCAGCTCGCTGCGGGCGGCTGCAGCATCGTCTACATCAGCCACAAGCTCGACGAGGTGCGCGCGTTGTGCCACAGCTGCACGGTGCTGCGCGGTGGCCGCGTGGTCGCCGAGGTCGACCCGGCGCAGCACGACAACGCCGGCCTGTCGCGGTTGATGATCGGCACCGACCTGGAGCCGCCGCCGCATCGCCCGGCCAGCGTCGGCGCGGTGCTGCTCGAACTCGACGGCGTCGGCCAGCCGCCGGCCGATGCGCACGGCGTGGCGCTGCGCGACCTTGCGCTGCAGCTGCGCGCCGGCGAGATCGTCGGCCTGGCCGGGGTGTCGGGCAACGGCCAGCGCGAGCTGCTCGCGCTGCTGTCGGGCGAGGACGCCAGGCCCTTGCGGGCGGGCAGCATGCGGCTGCTCGGGCAGCAGCCGCGCGGCGTCGCCGCGCGGCGCGCGGCAGGGCTGCGCGTGGTCCCGGAGGAGCGGCTCGGCCGCGGCGCGGTGCCGACGATGGACCTGGCGGCCAACGCGCTGCTGACCCACGCCGGGCGCGTCGGCCACGGCTGGCTGCACTGGCAGGCATGGCGCCGGCTGGCCGCCGAGGTCATCGCCCGCTTCGACGTGCGCGCGGCCGGGCCGCAGGCCAGCGCGGGCAGCCTGTCGGGCGGCAACCTGCAGAAATTCATCGTCGGCCGCGAACTCGCGGGCCAGCCGCGGGTGCTGGTGCTGGCGCAGCCGACCTGGGGCGTCGACGTCGGCGCCGCCGCGCGCATCCACGCCGAGCTGCGCGCGCTGCGCGACTCCGGCGGCGCGGTGCTGGTCATTTCCGAGGAGTTGGACGAATTGTTCGAAATCTGCGATCGCATCGCCGTGCTGGCGCGCGGCCGGCTGTCGCCTGCGCTGCCGATCGGGCAGGCCGACAGCGCGCGCATCGGCGCGTGGATGAGCGGGCTGTGGGACGCCGCGCCGACGCACGCGGAGGCGGCCGATGCTGCGGCTTGAGGCCCGTGCGGCGCCGTCGCGCGCGATGGCGCTGCTGGCGCCGCTGGCCGCGCTGCTCGCCACCGTGGTCTGCGGCGCGGCGCTGTTCGCGCTGCTCGGCAAAAGCCCGTGGCAGGGGCTGGCGCTGTTCTTCGTCGAACCGCTGCGCGGCGTGTACGGCCTGGCCGAACTCGGCCTGAAGGCCACGCCGCTGATCCTGTGCGGCCTCGGGCTGGCGGCGTGCTACCGCGCCAACGTCTGGAACATCGGCGCCGAGGGCCAGTTCCTGCTCGGCGCGATCGCCGCCGGCGGCCTCGCGCTGCACGCCGGCGACGCCACCACGCGCTGGGTGGTGCTGCCGCTCCTGGGCGCCGGCGCGCTCGGCGGCATGGCCTGGGCCGGGCTGGTGGCGTGGCTGCGCGACCGCTTCCACGCCAACGAGATCCTCACCAGCCTGATGCTGGTCTATGTCGCGCAGAACCTGCTCGACTACCTGGTCTACGGGCCGTGGAAGGATCCGCAGGGCTACAACTTCCCGCAGACCGCGCTGTTCTCCGCCAGCACCGAACTGCCGAAACTGATTCCCGGGACCCGGCTCGACATCGGTTTCGCGGTGGCGCTGCTCGCGGTGCCGGCGATGGCCGTGTTCCTGCGGCGCACCTTGCCGGGGTTCCGGCTGCTGGTCGGCGGCCAGGCGCCCGCGGCGGCGCGCTACGCCGGTTTCTCCGCGCGTGCCTCGCTGTGGACCGTGCTGCTGCTCTCAGGCGCGCTGAGCGGCCTGGCCGGCGCCTTCGAGGCGCTGGGGCCGCTGGGCCAGCTCACGCCGCAGGTGTCGCAGGGCTACGGCTTCTCGGCCATCATCGTCGCTTTCGTCGGCCGCCTGCAACCGCTGGGCGTGGTGCTGGCCGCTGTGCTGATGGCCATGTTCTACATCGGCGGCGAACTGGCGCAGTCGCGCCTGGGACTTCCCGACGCGATGACCGGCGTGTTCCAGGGCCTGCTGCTGCTGTTCCTGCTCGCTGCCGACGTCCTCGTCACCCACCGCGTTCGCCGTCATGCATGAACTCGCCCTGCTGATCGCCTCGTCGCTGTCCGCCGGAACCCCTCTGGCGCTGGCGTCGCTGGGGTTGCTGATCAATGAAAAGTCGGGCGTGGTCAACCTCGGCGCCGAAGGCATCATGCTGATGGCGGCGATCGCCGGCTTCGCCACCGCGTACGCCAGCGGCAGCCAGTGGCTGGCGTTCGGCGCCGGCGCCGCCACCGGCGCCGCGCTGGCCGCGGTGCTGGCGCTGCTGGTGCTGGTGCTGGGCGCCAACCAGTACGCCTGCGGGCTGGCGCTGTCGCTGTTCGGCAGCGGGCTGTCGGCGTTCGTCGGCATCGGTCAGGTCGGCCACCAGCTGCCGCCGTTCCACGTCGCCGGACTGCCGCTGCTCGACCGGCTGCCGTTTTTCGGCACCGCGCTGTTCGGGCACCATCCGATCGTCTACCTGACGATGCTGCTGGCGCTGGCGCTGCACGTGTTCCTGCACCGCACCCGCGCCGGGCTGGTGCTGCGCGCGGTCGGCGAATCGCCCGAGTCGGCGCACGCGCTGGGCTACCCGGTGCGCCGCATCCGGCTGCTCGCGCTGCTCGCCGGCGGCGCGCTGTGCGGCGTGGCCGGCGCCTACCTGTCGGTGATCTACACCCCGATGTGGGTGCAGGGCATGACGGCGGGACGAGGCTGGATCGCGCTGGCGCTGACCACCTTCGCCACCTGGCGCCCGGGCCGCGTGCTGCTCGGCGCGTACCTGTTCGGCGGGGTCACGATGCTGCAGTTCTACCTCCAGGCCAGCGGCGTGCAGGTGCCCAGCCAGTTGCTGGCCATGCTGCCGTACCTGGCGACCATCGTCGTGCTCGCGCTGCTGTCGCGCAACCCGCTGTGGATCCGCGTCAACATGCCGGCGTCGCTGGGCCGGCGCTTCATGCCCTGAAGGCCCGCGTTGGCGCATCGTCTTTTCACCCCTCGTCTCACGGAGATCGTCATGTCGCACAAACTGCTCGCCTCGCTGGCCTCCGCGCTGGCGCTGAGCGCGGCGCTGCCGGCCGCGCACGCCGCGCCGCCGCTGAAAATCGGTTTCGTCTACGTCGACCCGGTCGGCGACGCCGGCTGGACCTACGCCAACGACCTCGGCCGCCGCGCCCTGCAGGCGAAATTCGGCGCCAAGGTGCAGACCCAGTTCGTTCCTGACGTGTCCGAAGGTCCCGACGCCGAGCGGGTGATCCGCGACCTGGTTCGGCAAGGCGACAAGCTGATTTTCACGACCAGCTTCGGCTACATGGAATCGACGCTGAAAGTCGCGCGCGACAACCCGCAGGTGCGCTTCGAGCACTCCACCGGCTACAAGACCGCGGCCAACGTCGGCACCATCGACGCGCGCACCTACGAGGGCGCGTACATGGCCGGAATCGTCGCCGGCGGCATGACCCGCAGCGACACCCTGGGCATCGTCGGCTCGGTGCCGATTCCCGAAGTGCTGCGCAACATCGACTCCTTCACCCTGGGCGCGCAGTCGGTGAATCCGAAGGTCAAGGTCAAGGTGGTGTGGGTCAACAAGTGGTTCGACCCGCCGAAGGAGGTCGAGGCGGCCAATTCGCTGATCGACCAGGGCGCCGACGTGCTGTTCCAGAACACCGATTCGCCCGCGGTGCTGGAAACCGCCGAGAAGCGCGGCAAGTACGGCTTCGGCTGGGACAGCGACATGGCCAAGTTCGGCCCGCACGCGCAGCTGGCGTCGGCGGTGATCAACTGGGCGCCGATTTTCGAGGCGCAGACTGCCGCCGTGCTGGCCGGAACGTGGAAGCCGACGCGGATCTGGTGGGGCGTCGGCCACGGCGCGATCGACCTGGTGTCGATTGCGCCGAACGTTCCGAAGAAGATCGTCGCGCGCGTCGACGCGGTCAAGGCCGGCTTGAAGAACCACACGTTCGCGATCTGGCAGGGGCCGATCCTGGGTCAGAACGGCGCCACCGTGCTGGCTGCCGGGACCAAGGCCGACGAC
>JAJZHS010000103.1 GCA_021798395.1 Pseudomonadota bacterium | reverse complement strand
CGCAGGACGCCGCGCTGAAGACCCAGCAGGGCCAGGTGGCCAGCGCCGCGGCCGCGGCCGACGACGCGTCGAGCCAGGCCGACCACAACGCTGTGCAGATCACCGGCCTGAAGGGCGCGGCCAAGCGCACCGGCATGGACGGCATGACCGTCACCGGCATGATCGCCCCGGCCTACGTCTACAACCAGGACCAGCAGAACTCGTCGTTCGTGTTCCTGAACCGCTCGAACGGCTCGGCCGGCGCGTCGACGGTCTACAACTACGACAACTCGAGCTTCGGCCAGGCCTACATCCAGTTCCAGAAGGTCATGGGTGACGGCACCAAGTGGACGCTGAACCTGGCGCCCGACCGCGGCAACGGCGCCAACATGAACGGCAGCTCGATCATCAACGAAGCGTCGGTGTCGATTCCGATCAACGGCGACAGCAATACCCGCTTCATCGCCGGCCAGATCCCCGACTGGGAAGGCTACGAGTACGTCAACGACAACCAGACCTACGCGGTCACGCACAACCTGCTGTTCGACTTCACCGAACTGTTCGCCTACACCGGCGCCGGCGTCGACATCAGCAACGGCGACAACCTCGAGTGGAAGGCGATGATCGCCAACGTCAACTCGCCGCGCTACTACTACGGCAACGGCGTCGGCGGTCGTGCGCCGGCCCTGGTCGGCCGCTTCGACTACAGCCTGCCGGGCTACGACAGCGCCGGCGTCGGCGGCTGGGGCATGGTCGGCAAGCTGGGCAACGCTGCCACCAGCGGCTACTCGACCGCCGCGATGGGCGAGTTCGACGGTTACCTGAACAAGGGCGCGTGGGGCTGGTACGGCCAGGTCAGCTTCGGCAAGCAGGCGAAAGCCGCGTACAACGGCGGCGACGCGAAGTGGTGGGGTGTGTCGGCGATGTCGACCTACAACTTCACGCCGCGCTTCCTCGGCTTCGCCCGCGCCGACTACCTGAACGATTCGAGCAATGGCGGCGGCATGGTGGGCGGCTTCAACGGCGCCGACAGCCTCAACGGCTTCGGCCCGACCACGACCTGCGCGGCCAACGATCCGAGCCTGACCTGCAAGGGCACCAACCGCTACGCGCTCAGCCTGGGCGTCAACTACCAGCTGACCGAAGCGACCAAGCTCAAGCTCGAGTACCGCTACGACGGCGCCAACCAGGCAACGTTCTTGAACGTGTCCGACAACACGTACAAGAAGAGCAACAGCCTGCTCGCCGCCGGCCTCGCGGTCAGCTTCTGATCGTGCCGCCTGCACGAAGAGCACTACCTCGAACGCAGTAGACGGCTACCGAATCCGGGTAATTCACGGCAGCGGTGACGACAGGCAGCATTCACCTCATCGCCCTCCAGTCACCGCAACCTCATGCAAGACTTCGCCTCTCAGAACTGGCACGAGCGCGCAGCCTCGCTGCGCCCGCGCCACCAAGCCTTCATCGACGGCGCGTTCACCGATGCCGCGAATCGCCGCACGTTCGCCTGCCTCAGCCCGATCGACGGCCGCGTCGTCGCCGACGTCGCCCGCTGCGACAACGTCGATGTCGACCGCGCGGTGCGTGCGGCGCGAGCGAGCTTCGACGGCGGCGCGTGGTCGCGCTGCCACCCGCGCTCGCGCAAGGCGGCTTTGCTGCGCCTGGCCGCGCTCGTGCGCGAGCATGCCGACGAATTGGCACTGCTCGACTGTGTCGACGTGGGCAAACCGATCAGCGACGCGCTCGGCGTCGACGTTCCGGCCACCGCCGCACTGTTCGACTGGTACGCCGAGGCGGTCGACAAGCTGTACGGCGAGATCGCACCGACCGGTCCCGACGCCTTGGCGCTGGTGACCCGCGAGGCCGTCGGCGTCGTCGCCGCGGTCATCCCGTGGAACTTCCCGCTCGACATGGCGGCGTGGAAGCTGGCCCCGGCGCTGGCCGCCGGCAACAGCGTGGTGCTCAAGCCCGCGGAGCAGTCGCCGCTGTCGGCGCTGCGGCTGGCTGAACTGGCGCTGGAGGCCGGTGTGCCGCCGGGCGTGCTGAACGTCGTGCCTGGCTTTGGCAACGAGGCTGGGCGCGCGCTGGGCCTGCACCCGGACGTCGACAGCCTGGCGTTCACCGGCTCGACCGAAGTCGGCAAGCTGTTCCAGGGCTATGCCGGCGCATCGAACATGAAAATGGTCTGGCTCGAATGCGGCGGCAAGAGCCCCAACCTGGTGTTCGCCGACTGCGACCTCGACGCGGCGGCCAAGCGCGCTGCGCTCGGCATCTTCTTCAACCAGGGCCAGGTCTGCTCGGCCAGCTCGAGGCTGCTGGTGCAGAGTTCGGTGCGCGACGCCTTCGTCGAGCGCCTGCTGCGCGAGACCGCGGCACTGCGCATCGGCGACCCGCTCGATCCGGCCACGCAAATCGGCGCCCTGGTCGACGCGCACCAGACCGAGCGCGTGATGGGCTATGTCGACAGCGGCCGCCGCGACGGTGCGCGACTGCTGTGCGGCGGGCAACGGCTCACGTTCGGTGCCGGCGATTGCTACGTGGCGCCGACGATCTTTGCCGACGTGGACGCGTCGATGACGATCGCCCGCGAGGAGATTTTCGGCCCCGTGCTGTCGGTGCTGGGCTTCGACGACGAAGCCGACGCGATTGCGCTGGCCAACGACACGGTGTACGGCCTGGCCGCCTCGGTCTGGACTCGCGACCTCGACCGCGCGCATCGAGTCGCACGTGCGCTACGCGCCGGAACCGTCTCGGTCAATACGGTCGATGCCCTCGACCCCTGCGTGCCGTTCGGCGGCTTCAAGCAATCGGGCTTCGGGCGCGACATGTCGCTACACGCACTCGATAAATACAGCCAGCTGAAAACCACCTGGATCAACTTCAACCGCTGAGCGCCACCAGGCGCACCCAAGATCATGGACACGAAAACGAATGCCTCGAGCGACACCCGCCGCTACCGCGCGATCGACGCCGCACACCACATCCACGCCTTCGTCGACCAGCAGGCGCTCAACGCCGAGGGGCCGCGCGTGATCGTTCGCGGCAAGGGCCTTGAAGTCTGGGACAGCGACGGCAAACGCTATCTCGACGGCATGTCGGGGCTGTGGTGCACGAACGTGGGCTACGGCAGGCGCGAGCTGATCGACGCCGCGTGCCGGCAAATGGATGAACTGAGCTACTACAACATGTTCTTTCACACCACGCACCCGGCCGTGGTCGAGTTGTCGTCGCGCCTGTTCGAGCTGCTGCCCGGCCATTACAGCCACGCGATCTATACCAACTCGGGTTCGGAAACCAATGACCTGCTCATCCGCACGGTACGCCGCTACTGGGAAATCGAGGGCAAACCGAACAAGAAGATACTGATTGGCCGCCATAACGGCTACCACGGCTCGACCGTCGGCAGCGCCTCGCTCGGCGGCATGGCCTTCATGCACGAGATGGGGGATCTACCGATACCGGGCATCGTCCACATCGGCGAACCCTACGGGTACGCACGGAGTGCCGAGCTCACGGTCGACGAGTTCGGTCGGCGCTGCGCCGCCGAGCTCGAAGCCAAGATACTGGAACTCGGCGCCGACCGCGTCGCGGCCTTCGTCGCCGAGCCGTTCCAGGGCGCCGGCGGCATGATCTTCCCGCCCGACACGTACTGGCCGGAAATCCAGAGGATCTGCCGCAAGCACGATGTGCTGCTGTGCGCCGACGAAGTCATCGGCGGGTTCGGACGCACCGGCGAATGGTTCGCGCACCAGCATTTCAACTTCGTGCCCGATGCCATCAGCATCGCGAAGGGGCTGACCTCGGGATACGTCCCGATGGGCGGCCTGGTGCTGTCGCAGCGGATCGGCGAGGCCCTGGTCGAGCGTGGCGGCGTCTTCGCGCACGGATTGACCTACTCCGGCCACCCAGTGGCCGCTGCCGTAGCCCTCGCCAACCTCGACGTTCTGCACCGCGACGGCATCATCGACCGCGTGCGCGACGACACTGGACCTTACCTGCAACGGTGCCTGCGCGAGGCGTTTGCCGATCACCCGATGGTCGGCGAAATCCAGGGTCACGGCATGGTCGCGGCGCTGCAGCTGTGTCGCGACAAGGCGACCCGGCAGCGCTTCGACGACGAATCGGCCGTCAGCTGGCATTGCCGCTGCGCCGGCTTCGACGATGGCGTGATCATCCGCTCGACGCTCGGCCGCATGATCCTGGCGCCGGCACTGGTCATCCGCCACGACGAAATCGACGAACTGGTCGAGAAGACCCGCCGCGCCGTCGACCGTACCGCGGCGGCCTTCGCCGCGCGCTGAAGCCCGCATTGCACCTACGAGGAGACCGTCGTGAATATTGAACGCATCGACACGCTAGTGGTCGGCGCTGGACAGGCCGGCGTGGCCATGAGCGAGCATCTCGGCACACTCGGCGTGCCCCATCTGGTGCTCGAGCGCGCGCGTATCGCCGAGCGCTGGCGGACACAGCGCTGGGATTCGCTAGTCGCCAACGGCCCTGCCTGGCACGACCGCTTCCCGAACCTGAGCTTCGACGACCTGGCGCCGGAGGTGTTCGCAACCAAGGAACGCATCGCCGACTATTTTGTCGCCTACGCGCAGCGAATCGGCGCCCCGATCCGCACCGGGGTCGAAGTGCTCAAGGTCGAGCGCAACGCGGGACGACGCGGGTTTCGCGTCGAGACTTCGGCTGGCTTGATCGAGGCCGAGCGCGTGGTCGCGGCAACCGGCCCGTTCCAACGCCCCATCATCCCGCCCCTCGTCGGCCCCGACCAAGGCATCGTCCAGATCCACTCGGCGGACTACCGCAACCCTGCGCAACTGCCGCCCGGCGCCGTGCTGGTCGTCGGCTCCGGTTCGTCCGGAGTGCAGATCGCCGACGAGCTGCAGCGTGCTGGCCGCCGCGTCTATCTGTCGGTCGGCCCGCACGAGCGCCCGCCACGGCGTTACCGCAACCGCGACTTCGTCTGGTGGCTCGGGGTTCTCGGCGATTGGGACGCGCCGACACCCCGAGCGGATGCCGGGCACGTAACCATCGCGGTCAGTGGAGCGCGTGGCGGCGAGACCGTCGACTTCCGGCGTCTCGCCCACCAAGGCATCACGCTGCTCGGCCTTACGCAGTCATGCACTGCAGGAGTCGTGGGCTTCGCTGACGACCTCGCCGCGAACATCACGCGCGGCGATGCAAGCTATTTCTCGTTGCTCGACCGCGCCGACGATTACGTGCGACGCAACGGTCTCGATCTCCCCGAAGAACCCGACGCGCGACGCCAACTGGCCGACCCGGCGTGCCTGGTCGAGCCGCTGCGTGAACTGGACTTGGCCGGCGCCGGCGTCAGCGCCATCGTCTGGGCCACCGGCTTCGGCCTCGACTACGGCTGGTTGAAAGTCGACGCGATCGACGACCGCGGCCGCCCGCGCCATCGGCAAGGCATCGCCGACGAGCCGGGGATCTACTTCATCGGTCTGCCCTATCTGTCGAGGCGCGGCTCGAGCTTCATCTGGGGCGTCTGGCACGATGCCAAGTTCATCGCCGACCACATCGCAACCCAACGCAAGTACGCACACGACGACGACGCGGTCCGCGGCGCCGCCGCCGCGCCCGCAGCGCATCCGCTGGAGGTCTGAGATCGTGGCCCATCGACGCATTCGTCCGTTCAACACCCGGGATACCTACCCGGAGCAGAAGCTCGACAACGACCTGTGCCAGGCTGTCGTGGCCAACGGCATCGTGTTCCTGCGCGGCCAGATCGGCCAGGACCTGGACAGCCGTGAATCGGTCGGCATCGGCGACGTCGAAGCGCAGACCGAGAAGGCGATGGCCAATATCGCGATGCTGCTCGAGGAGTCGGGAAGCGAGCTGGCGCACATTTGCAAGATCGTCGTCTACCTGGTGGACCCTCGATACCGCGAAGCGGTCTACCGTGTCATCGGAAGGTGGCTCAAAGGTGTATTTCCGGTGTCGACCGGTGTTGTCGTTTCGGCCTTGGCGCGACCCGAGTGGCTGGTCGAGGTCGATGTGACGGCCGTCATCCCCGAGGAGCGCTAAAACCATGACCTTTTCGATTGCAGCTCGCTGCGCGCGCACCGGCATGCTCGGCGTCGCGGTGTCGTCGTCGAGCATCGGCGTCGCCAGCCGTTGCGCCCACGTCAGGGCACGGGTTGGCGCCGCGCTGTCGCAAAACGTCACCAATCCGGCGCTCGGCACGCAAATGCTCGATTTCGTGCAAAGCGGTCTCGACGGGCCGACGGCGCTGGACCGGGTCGTAGCCAGCGAGCGCCAACCGCAGTGGCGCCAGCTGGTGATCGTGCCGCTGCGCGGTGCGCCGGCCATCCATACCGGAGTGCACGCGCTCGGCGTGTCGGCGCAGGCGCTGGGCGCCGACTGCGCCAGCGCCGGCAATCTGCTCGCCGACTCCGCGATACCGCGGATCATGGTCGACGCCTTCGAAACCTCCGGCGGCCACCTCGCTGACCGCCTCCTCGCGGCGCTGCGTGCCGCGGTCGTCGCCGGCGGCGAGGCCGGGCCGCTGCACGCGGCCGGGTTGATGGTCGCCGACGCCGTGAGCTGGCCCGTCGTCGACCTGCGCGTCGACTGGAGCGAGGCCGCCGATCCAGTGGGCGAACTCGAGGGTCTGTGGCGACTCTACCAGCCACAGCTGCAGGCCTATGTCGAGCGCGCCCGCGACCCCGGCCAGGCTCCCAGCTATGGCGTGCCAGGAGACCCCTGATGGACCCGACGACGACCCCGTCCCGCGAACTGGACGACACCCTCGCGCTGCTGCGCCAACTGGTCGCGTTCGACACCACGAGCCGCGTGTCGAACCTGGACCTGATCGATTTCGCCGAAGCCCACCTGGCTCGCCACGGCATCGCATCGCTGCGCGTGAGCGACGCCGGTGGCACCAAGGCCAATCTGTACGCGACGATCGGCCCCACCGACCGCGGCGGCGTGCTGCTGGCCGGACACACCGACGTCGTTCCGGCCGAAGGCCCCGGCTGGACCACGCCGCCGTTCACGCTGGACGCACGCCACGGCCGCCTGTATGGCCGCGGCAGCGCCGACATGAAAGGCTTCATCGCCTGCGTGCTGGCGATGGTGCCCGCCTTCGCCAGTGCCGGCCTGCATACCCCGATTCACCTCGCGCTGACTTTCGACGAGGAAATCGGCTGCGTCGGCGTGCGACGCCTGCTCGACGTGCTGGCGCTGATGCCGGTGCGGCCCAGGATGGGCATCGTCGGCGAGCCGACCTCGATGCGGGTCGTCTGCGAGCACAAGGGCAAGGTGGCGCTGCGGGTTCGCGTGCGCGGTCGCGAAGCGCATTCGAGCCGCCCGCCGGCGGGGGTCAACGCCGTCGCCCATGCGGCGCGACTGATCGCGTTCATCGGCGAACTGGCCGAGGACAAACGGCGCCACGGCCCGTTCGACCCGCTGTACGAGGTTCCGTACACGACGCTGCACGTCGGCGTCGTGCGCGGCGGCAGCGCGCTCAACGTCGTGCCGGCCGAGTGTTCGTTCGATTTTGAAATCCGCCATCTGCCGGGCGAGGCACCGGATGCGCTGCTCGAGCGCATCGGCCGCTACGCCGACGACACCCTGTTGCCGACGATGCGCGAGGTGGCCCCCGAAGCGTCGATCGACTTCACGCCGCTGGCCAGCTACCCGGGACTTCAGGTCGACGCCGAGGCCGAGGCGGTGCGCTTCGTGCAGGACCTGCTCGACGACCGCAGGCCGCCGGGCAAGATCGCCTTTGGCACCGAGGCCGGCCTGTTTCACGCCCGCTGTGGCGTGCCCACGGTGGTTTGCGGGCCTGGCGACATCGCGCAGGCGCACCAGCCCGACGAGTTCGTCGACGTCGAGCAGTTGCAGCGCTGCCTCGGTTTCCTCGGCAGGCTGCGCGACGCGCTGGGCGCGTCCCGGATCGCGGGGGGATGAGCGCGGCCGCGGGTCGATCTGGTGGTGTAATAGCCTTTGTCCTCGGCCCGGAGATCGCACCGTGACCTCGAATACCTACCGTACCGCCCTGCTCTGCGCCTGCGCGCTGGCGCTGGCCGGCTGTGACACCGTGTCGCTCGACCAGC
>JAJZHS010000102.1 GCA_021798395.1 Pseudomonadota bacterium | reverse complement strand
GGCGCCGGCGGCATCGGCTGCGTGCAGTTCGTTGACCGCGTTGACCAGCAGGCAGCCGCGGCCGTCGAAGTTGTCGACCGCCGCGTCGACCAGCAAGCGGCGCAAGGCGTCTTTGAACCCATGCTGCGCGAACAACCGGGCGATCGCGGCGATCTGCACGTCGACGTAGCGCTCGACCGCGGCGCAGACCATGCCCTCGCGGCTGCCGAAGCTGCCGTAGAACGACGAGCGCGCCAGGCCGCTGGCCTGCAGCAGATCGTCGACGCTGGTCGCCACCAGGCCGCCGGCCCAGAACGCCTGCAGCGCCGCATCGACGACGGCGTCGTGATCAAAGCTGCGGGGTCTGGACATCGGCGGGCTCGCGGTCAATAATGGAACGAATGGTACATTAAATGCATCGACGCTGCATTCCCCGTCGCCGATGGCCTTCGCCCATTACCCGACGTTCTTCCGCGTGTTGTGGCAGGGTCTGGCGCCCATCGTGCGCAGCACGGCCTTCGTCGACCATGGCCGCGCCCTGCGCGCGCAGGCCGAGCAGGGCGCGCGGCGCCTGCTGCCGGCAAGCCTGGTGGGCGCGCTGGCCGAGCGAGGCTACGCGCCGCGCGAGCTCGAGCAGATCCGTGCGCTGCTCGAGGTATTTTCCCACGGCAACCAGCCTTACCTGCTGATCGCCAGCATCACCCGGCTGCTGCTCGAGGGCGGCGAACTCGACGGCGCCGGCGACGCCACGCCGTTCGAAGGTCGCCACGGCCCGCATCCCGGCGCCGCCCTGGTGCTGATGGAGGCGCACCACGCCGACGCGCCGACGCGCGCGCTGTACGCCGACATCCAGCGCACCCTCGGGCTGCCGTTCGTCAACACCGACTACCGGGCGCTGGCACGCTGGCCGAGCTATTTCGACGTGGCGTGGCGACAGCTGGCGCCGCAGGTGCATGGCGACGCCTACCGGGAGATCTGCGCCGCACTGCACGCCGACGTGCTCGAGCGGGTGGCGCACGCGCTGCCCAACCCGGCGGCGCTGCGCGGCGCGGCACTGCGCGAGGCCGCTGCAGCCGATGCTCCGCTGGACGAAGTCGTCGCGGTGGCGCGGCTGTTCCAATGGCTGCTCCCGGGATTGGTCACCAACGTGGCGTTCCTGCGCGCGCAATTGCTGAGCTGAGCGGGTCGTCGCCGCGCGTGGCGAAGGCGCCGAACAGCGCGTCGGCGACGGCGTAGTCCGGGCCGTGCGCGATGCGTGGCCAGTACGAGGCGTGCGCGTCGCTGCCTGCGGGCCAGCTGCGCAGGAAACGCCGGCGCCAGGCGGCGTGGTCGTAGCGCAGCGCGATGGCATCGATGCGCAGCGCACCCAGTGTGGTGCCGTACAGGCTGTCGGGCGGCACCCGCGGGTCGGTGGACAGGCGGGTGATCACGCCGCAAGTGCTGCCGCGGAAGTTGGGCATGCCGGCCGCGCCATTGTTCATCAGCACGCGCGCAGCGCCGTCGACGGTCAGTTCAACCGCCGCCGGCAAGCAGCTGTGCGACGAGCACAGCACGCCCGCGGCGGCCTCGCGCCACGCCTGCGGCAAGCTGCCCGGCGCGTGCGGCCAGCCCTGCCGCTGCGCTGCCCGCAACGCTTCCTGCGAGAAGCTCCAGCCGGCCAGCGACCAGGCGTCGCCGTGCACCACGCCGACCTCGTGCCCGCCGACCCGCAGGCGCAGCAGCTTCGGCAGCCGGCGCAGCGCCTGGCGGTGGAGGCCGAAGTCGCGTGCCGTCTCGTGCAGGCGCGCGATGATGCGGTTGGAGCGCTGCACCACGGCGTCGTCGACGAACTCCGGGTAGGCGCAGCCGCAACCGGACTCGGCGCTGTCCGGCCCGCGCGCCAGCTCGGCCTCGACGTTGCCGCTGCACGCCGTGTGGGCCTGCAGCACGGCGGCGATGCGCGCGAAGTCGGCCGGATCGGTGTCGAACCAGTGCGCGTCGCCGTTGAACACCGGTTCGACCCTGCGTCCCTGCGCCGCCTCGGCGTCGCGCAGCGCCTCGATGGCCTGCAGCGCCTCGACATTGCCGTAGAGGCCGCCGATCACATAGGCATGCTCGACGCGCAGGGCGGGCGCCGCGGCGATGTCGGCCGGCTGGTATCGATAGTCCAGCGGGCAGCTGCGCCCGGGGCGCTGGGCGGTCGACGCGTCCGCGGTTGGCGCTGCCTGGCTCATCGTGCCGCCTGCGGCGCCAGCATCGCTTCCAGTGCGCGGCCGCGCCCTTCGATGCCCCAGCGCATCCACGGCAGCATCGCGACGGCGCCGATCAGCCAGAAGCTGGCCAGCAGCAGCAGCGCCGGGGTCATGCCGTATCGATCGGCAACCGCGGTCAGCAACAGCGGCGCGGCGAAGGCGCCGATGCGCCCGACGGCAACCGACAGGCCGATCCCGGTGGCGCGCAACTCGGTCGGGAAGATTTCCGAGAAGGTCGGATAGGCCGAAATCCAACCGCCGGTGGCCAGCAGGTTGGCCAGCGTGAACGCCGCCAGCACCCATTGCCACGAACCGGTTCGCATCGACGCGGCCAGCACCAGCACGCCGCCGGCGGCCAGCAGGTAGAAGACGGGCACCGTCGACTTGCGCCCGGCGCGGTCGAGCAGCAACACGACCAGGGTTCCGCCAAGCAGCGCGCCGACGTTGCCGATCAGGTAGAAGAACGGCGCGAAGCCGTCGGGCACGTGCACCGCCGGCAGGATGAACAGCGCGAGAAAGGCGAACAGCCCGTAGTAGCCCGCGGCCTCCGAGAAGTCGAGCGCGCAGCCCAGCGCAACCCGTCCGGGATGACGGATGAGCAGCTCGCGGGTCTGCGCCCACACGCCGCGACGCGCGGCGTCGGGCGCTGCCGACGCCGACCGCACCGATGGCTGTCGCCAATGGGTGCGCCCCTGCTCGATGCCCTGCACGACCTGCTCGGCCTCGGCGGTGCGTCCGTGCTCCAGCAGCCAGCGCGGCGACTCGGGAATGCTGCGGCGCATCAGCGCGGTGCTCAGCGCGACCAGCGCGCCGAAGCCGAAAGCCACGCGCCAGCCGTACTCGGGGGGCAGCGCATTGACCAGGTACAGCGTCGCCAGGGCCGCGGCGATCGCCCCAAGCGACCAGAAGTTCATCACCGCCGCGTTGGCGCGTCCGCGTCTGGCCGCCGGGATGAACTCGGCGATCGCCGAGTTGATCGCCGAATACTCCGCGCCCACGCCGATGGCGGTGAGCAGCCGGAACACCAGCAGCGCGCCGTAGCTCCACGCCACCGCGGTGAGCAGCGTGAAGCTGCCGTACAGCGCCAGGGTGAGCAGGAACAGCCTGCGGCGGCCGAAGCGGTCGGCGAGGAAGCCGAAACCGTAGGCGCCGATCATCAGGCCGACGAACCAGATGCTCAGCACCCATGAAGCCTCGGTATTGCTCAGGTGCCACAGGTGCTTGAACACACCGATCACATTGCCGACGATCGTCACTTCGAAGGCGTCGAGCAGCCAGCCCACGCCCAGCGCCAGCGCGACCGTGGTGTGGAAGCGGTTCCAGCGCACGCCGTCGAGGCGTCGTGCCATCTCGAGTCGTTGCATCGCCCGGCTCCTCAGCGCGCGCGGCGCGCCAGGCGCCAGGCGTCGATCGACCAGGCCCCGGGACCCCACAGCGCGATCACCAGCATCAGCCCGCCCCAAATGAAGTGGAACATGATCGCCGGCACTTGCAGCGCGTACATGTACGACAGCAGCGCGACCGCGTTGACGACGAACAGGCCCAGCGCGCCGAAGCGCCCGAGCAGACCGAAAGCGACCAGCGGCGGCAGCAGCAGCTCGCCGCCGGTGCCGACCACCGCGGCCAGGTAGGGCGGCATCGGCGCGACGTGGAACTCGTTCTGGTACAGCCAGATCGTTCCCGCCCAGTCGCGCAGGCTCTGCAGTCCGGAGTTGAAGAACACATAGGACACGTACAGCCGCGCCGCGAGCAGCGCCGGCGAGCGCAGCGCGTCGAGCACGCGCTCGGCCAGCCCCCACAGCCGCGCCACGATGTGGCCATCGATTGCGCCGCTGCGCGGCGCCGTTGTCTCGCTCATGACGGATTCTCCCGGTGGTCGATCGGGCCGCGCGCTGCTGCACTCGCGGCGGCATCTGTCCCTTGGTCGGGCCAGGCCGGAATTCCTGACACGCCGAACCCGATCGCTGGCCCTTCGCGATACCCTCAGGGGACATCGCGTAAATTGCGATCTTCCTTGGCATGGACGGCGGTTTTCCCGATGAAGCAGACGACGCATGGACCGAACGACCTCCTGCGGCAGATCGAAGCCACGCGTCCGACGCTGATGCGCCTGGCGCTGCTGCAGCTGCGCAATCCGACCTGGGCCGAGGATGCGGTGTCGGAGACCCTGCTCGCGGCAATGGAGGGGGTATCGCGTTTCGCCAACCAGTCGAAGCTGCAGACCTGGGTCGTCGGCATCCTGAAGAACAAGGTCCTCGACCAGTTGAGGCTGCACCAACGCGAGTGCGCCTATTCCACGTCCGACGACGAGGACATCGCGGATTCGATCTACGCGCCCGACGGGCATTTCCGCGAGATGCCCGCGGAGTGGGGACTGCCCGACCAGGCGGTGCAGCAGTCGCAGTTCATGAAAGTGCTCGAGGCGTGCATGGACGCGCTGCCCGGGCAGCTGGGCCGCGTGTTCCTGATGCGCGAATGGCTCGAATTCGACACCGCCGAAATCTGTCAGGAATTGGGCTTGAGCTCGACTAACGTCTGGCAGATGCTGTCGCGGGCGAGGTTGCGCCTGCGGCAATGCCTGCTGATCCACTGGTTCAGCCCGAGCACATCATGAAGCGCTTTTCCGTCCGTTCCTGTCGCGACATCTCGGCGTTGGTGCTGGCGCGCGAAGACCGAGCCCTGAGCTGGCCCGAGCGCCTGGCGATTCGCGCCCACTTCATGATGTGCAAGGCATGTCCGCGCTTCGAGCAACAAGTGCGCACGATGCGCGGTGCGCTCGATCTGTGGCGCGGCTACCGCGACGACGGAGGCGATTGAGCGGCGACGTGGCCGCCGGAGGGCGCTTCAGGCGGCGGTGCGCAGCGGAAGGATCCACAACGCGAGGGCGTCGAACTCGGCCATCAACCTGTGCAGCAGCCCGGCGTCGGCACGCGCGACCAGGTCGCTCGCGTTGCCCATCGCGCCGGTCGGCTGCGCGCGCAAGCCCTGATCGGTCGGCACGAGCGTGAACGCGCTGCTGCAATTGCGGCAATACAGCGCGTGGCCTTCGCCGTCGTCGCGCTCGCGCACCAGGGTCGGCCCGCAATGGGGGCAGTCCAGCAGCGGGATGCCGGCGTCGCTGTGACTGGCCACGTGGGCCCAGTCGCCGCGTCGGCAGATGCCGCCGAGGCTGATGCGGGCGATCTCGGGCTCGCTCAGTCCGGCGTCGCGCGCCAGCGTCTGCGCGTAGCGCGAGACACGCCAGAGATGGCCGCCGGTGTAGGGGTCGCGTGCCTCGACGAACCAGGCCAGGTTCCTGGCTCCGGACCAGGCGTTTCATCTCTCGGTCAGCGAGCGGTCGCCCGACTCGCTGCGTCTGCAGGTGGCCATTGCCGATGGCTACCATTTGTACAAGGATCGCTTCCGCTTTTCGGCCCGCCGGGGATCGTGTTCTTCGACCACGGCCGCGAGCTGGCCCAGCTGGTCGGCTTCCAGGACCCGGCGGACTTCCTCGGCACGCTGCAGCGTGCCGGGTTGAGCTGAAGCTTGATGACGGATGGCGTCGCGCAGGCCACCCAGCAGCAGCGGCTCGAAACCGTCGACGCGCGCTTCAAGTCGGACATCGCGAAGTTGTTAACCATGCACCTGCCCGCTCAGGTGCGCCGCGCTGCCTGGTGCGGTCAAGGCGGTGGAAGCTTCCAATGCGCCGGCCATGACGGAAGCGATTACGGACGCTGTCGCCAACGACTACGCCAGCGCCGCCAAAGCACGCCAGGCCTATCAGCGCGCGCTATGGACCATGCTGGCGATCGGGGCGACGACGCTACTTGCATCGGCCGCGTTTACGGTCGCCCCCCGGGTTGGGTTCCCGGGAAGTATTCGGTATGGGTTTCGCCGGTGCGGCCGTAATAGAGGACTCGTTTGCCGAGAAGCGAGACCAGGTAACCGGCACAACCGGCCTGGGCGATCCTGGCGCAAAAGCCCGGATAGCTATAGCCTGGGCGGAGCTCCACGGCCTCGCGAATCTGCTCCCGGACGACCTCCACATCGAAGCGTTCACCGACTGGCGTCGATGTCGGCTCTGTCGTCAGCTCGATCGACTGGCCGTCATGCATGTAGTAGGTGCGGGTGGCGCGGCGCAGATCGACGGCATAGGCGTCGAAGCCGGCATCCATCAGCATCTCGAGACTTGCGGGGAAGGTCAGAGCGCCGGACTCCGAGCCTTCCAGTGTGGTCCGGGCGATGTCTTGCCACTGTGCGTTCATGTCGATCTCCTTGCGTGATGGTCGGACCTGGGCGTGCGCTCAGGTCGTGGGGACTGTCTTGAGCTGGTGGTACGCCACGAGTTCCTGCATGGCGCGCATCAGCGCGCTTTGCTCGGGGGCCGTGAGGTGACCGAAGAAGTGCGTGTCGTTGGCGTCGGCGAGCTCGGCCAACTTGGGCACGAGCGCCTTTCCGGCAGGTGTCAGAACCAGCACCTGCTCGCGGGCGCGGCCCTCGGCCAGCAGGCGTCGCGCCAGCCCCTTTTGTCCCAGGCGACTGATTACCTTGGATGCGGCGCCCTTGGTCATGCCCAGGGCCTGGATCAGTTCGGCATGACTGGTTTCGTGCCGGTCCAGCAGGGTGCGCAGCGCCACCCACTCGGTGACGCTCACGCCGCGTTCTTCCAGCAGATTCTGGAAGCGCGCGGAGACGTGGTTGGAGACGAATCGCAGCCAGAAGCCCAGATGGCCTTCGAGGGGGGCGACCGACTTGTTCGCGACGGCTTTGGTCATTGAGTTTCCCGGGAAACGCGATGAATATTAGTATCCACGGAAACCAATGTCAAAGAGGGGACGTCAAGCCGCGCCTCGTTCCTGTCCCCATGTTGCCCAGGCGCTCATGGACGGCCGTGCGGCAACGCAGTCCGGCCCAGCGCACACGTCAGCCTTGTCTGGTCAGCAGATTGGCGTCGCGCGCCACCAGCCACTTTGAAGCAAAACCACGTGCCTCGGTCTCAGTCGAAGGAGTCGTCGTGCGTCGGCGCCCGGTCCGTGCATCCGGACAGCGCGGAGGTGGACGGGGGCGGCGCGAGCCGACCGCTCGCCTGATGACCTGGATGCGCCCCGCTGCTGACGCTGGCTGTGTCGGACTGCCGAATGACATGCTGCTAGGGCGGCGCGCGTGGGCCGTTCGACCCTCTGCATGCATCGCCACGCGCCTGGCTGAACGCGCCCAGGCTACACGAGCGGAAGGTAGATGTCGGTTTGCCACTGGTCCGGCGGGGTTTCCGGGGAGAAGCTGAGGTAGTGGAAGACCAGCGGCTGGTCGCGCAATTCCTCCCCGCTGTCGGGCAGCCAGTCGCGATAGATCGGGTAGATCGTCTCTCCGATGTGGTCCGGGGAGCCGACATGGCGCACGACGGCGCAGCGCCCGCCGGGGATGACGAGTTCGCGCACGTCGAAGTCGTTCGCCGCCACGGGCTCGGCGATCTCGCCGCAGATGTCGAAGCGAAACGCGTCGGGTGGCGTGGTGTCCGGGTTGCCGTGGGGAATGCCGAAGGTGCGGCTACTCTGCACTGGCGACTGGCCGCTTTGCTGACGCCACGCGATGAAACGCTGCACACTGGCGTTGATCAGGCCGGGGGCTCCGCGGTGCGACAGGGCCGCGACGCGGGTAGGCTGGAATTCGACAATACGGACTTGCATGATCATGCTCCTTGAAAAATGGGGGACGACGAACACCGCGCTCCAGACCTGCCAGTTCGGCGCGCGCCGGAAGCGGCCGGGCGCCATGCCGAACGCCCGCCGAAAGGCTCGCGAGAACGCCTCGGGGCTTTCGAAACCGGCTTCGAGCGCGGTTTGCAGCACCGAACACTCCGTCTGGGACACCAGGCGGTGCGCGGCCCTGCGCA
>JAJZHS010000101.1 GCA_021798395.1 Pseudomonadota bacterium | reverse complement strand
GCCAGGGCGTTGCGCACCTGGTCGAGCGCGCCCGGGTCCTCCAGGGTCGTGAGGTCGCCGGGGTCGCGGCCTTCGCACAGCGCCTGGATCGAGCGCCGCAGCAGCTTGCCCGAGCGCGTCTTGGGCAGCAGGGTGACGAACAGCACCCGCGCCGGGCGCGCGACGGCGCCGAGCTGGGTCTGCACCGTGTGCATGATCTCCGCGCCCAGCGCCTCGCGCCCGGCGGCGTCGGCGATGCGCGCGGCGTCGCGCGGAACGACGAAGGCCATCGCGTTCTGCCCCTTGACCGCGTCGGCCACGCCGATCACCGCGACCTCGGCGACCGCGGCGTGGCTGGAAATGCTCTCCTCGATCTCGCGCGTTCCCAGGCGGTGGCCGGCGACGTTGATGACGTCGTCGGTGCGGCCCAGGATGGTCACGTAGCCGCGCGCGTCGATCACCCCCCAGTCGAAGGTCGAATACACCTGCTTGCCCGGGAAGGTCGACCAGTAGGTGTCGACAAAGCGCGCGTCGTCGCCCCACACCGTCTGCATGCACCCCGGAGGCAGCGGCCAGGCGATGGTCACGACGCCCTTTTCGCCCGGCGCCACCGGCTCGCCGCTGGTCTCGTGCAGGATGCGCACGTCGTAGCCGGGCATCGCCACCCCGGGCGAGCCGATCTTCGGCGCCAGCGCCTCCACCCCCGAGGGCAGGCCAAGGATCGGCCAGCCCGTCTCGGTCTGCCAGTAGTTGTCCACCACCGGGCGGCCCAGCTGCTCGGCAATCCACAGCGCGGTGGGCTCGTCCAGCGGCTCGCCGGCCAGGAACAGCCGCTGCAGCGACGACAGGTCGCGATTGCGCATGTACGCCGTGTCGTACTTCTTCAGCACCCGCACGGCCGTCGGCGACGAGAACATCACGCTGGCGCGGTGGCGCTCGGCCAGGGTCCAGAAAATCCCCGGATCCGGCCGCAGCGGCGTGCCCTCGTACAGCACCGTGGTCATGCCGCAGATCAGCGGCCCGTAGACGATGTAGCTGTGGCCCACCACCCAGCCGATGTCGCTGGTCGTGAACATCGTCTGCCCGGCCTGCCCGCAGAAAATGTCGCGCATCGAAGCGGCCAGCGCCACCGCGTAGCCGCCGGTGTCGCGCTGCACCCCCTTGGGCCGCCCGGTGGTCCCCGAGGTGTACAGGATGTAGCTCGGATGCTCGGCGTCGACCCACACGCACGGCACCTGCGAGTCGCCCACCGCGGCGCACTCGGCGGCGTAATCGACGTCGCGCCCGGCCACGCGCGCAAACTCCTGCAGCCCGCGGTCGACCATCACCACCCGCGCCGGCTTGTGCGCGCAGCGCTCGATCGCCTCGTCCAGCAGCGGCTTGTACGGCACCACCCGCCCGGCGCGCGAGCCCGCGTCGCTGCTCACAATGACCTTCGGGCGCGCGTCGTCGATGCGCGTGGCCAGGCTCAGCGCGGCAAACCCCCCGAACACCACCGAGTGGATCGCCCCCAGGCGCGCGCACGCCAGCATCGCGAACGCCGCCTCCGGAATCATCGGCATGTAAATCAGAACCCGGTCGCCGTGCCCGACCCCCTGGCGCTGCAGCACCGCGGCCATGCGCTGCACCTCCGCGTGCAGCTGCGCGTAGCTGTAGCTGCGGCTGCGCTCCACTTCGGTCGACTCCCACACCAGCGCAGGCTGCTGCGCGCGCGTGGCCAGGTGCCGGTCGACTGCGTTGTGGCACAGATTCGTCTGCGCCCCCACGAACCAGCGCGCAAACGGCTTGCGGCTGCCGTCCAGAACCTTGTCCCACGGCTTGTGCCAGTCGATCAGCGCGGCCTGCTCGGCCCAGAACGCTTCCGGTTGCTCGATCGATCGGCGGTGGTAGTTTGCGTAATCCACGGCTGTCTCCTCCTTTGGGATGTTGAGTGCCGGGACACGCGAACACCCGGCGGCACTCCAGGCAGCGGTAGCAAGCGCCATGCCACCCGCAACGGGGTGCCGCGCGCGGCGACGCTGGCGGGTCGCGCCTGGGTGCATGTTTCAAAAAGGGGAACATCCCTTTGGAACACAGCGCAGGCTTGCAACATGGCCCGCGCCGATCAGGGCAATGCGATTCCGCGGATGCGTCGATACAGCCCGAGCGCGAACGAATCGGTCATCCCGACCACGTAGTCGGTGGCCAGCAGGGCGCGCTGGTACGCCGCGAGCTTGCCCGCTTCGACCTGCGGTTCCGGCATCAGCCCGAGCAGGGTCCTGGACTTCAACGGGCCGCCGGCGCGCTGCCCGGCGGCAACCTCGATGGCGTCGACGAACGAGTCGAGCAGCCCGCCGATGACCTCGAAGCCGCACGCCAGCACTTCGACCACCGGCCTGGACGTGTAGATCTTGCGGCTCTCGACTTCCGTGAACGCCTTCAGCTCCCGGTGCAGATCGATGCGCGACGCGAGTTCGTCGTCGAAACTGCCGTTCATGAGCGCGTCGTAGTGGTCGTCGAAGGCCCGCACCATGGCCTGCACCATGGCGTCGACGGTGACCGCGCGGAAATATTCGACCCGGCGCGCCCGGTCCGCGATGCCTTCGCCGCGCGCCCACTGCGCGGCGTTCAGCCAGGGGCGGTGCAGGGTGCAGAGCTCCTCGAAGCTCAGGCAGCCGGTCTTGAAGCCGTCCTCGGCGTCGATCACGTGGTAGCAGATGTCGTCGGCCGCCTCGACCAGAAAGGCGAGGGGGTGGCGATGCCAGGCGGGCGCGGCTCCCGGCTTGCGCACCAGTCCGAGTGCGTCGGCCAGTTCCTCGAACAGCGCGGCCTCGCTTTGCATGAAGCCGAACTTCTTGCCGCTGACGCCGGTCTGCTGCGCGGAGTCGACGAGCGAGGCACGCGGGTATTTGGTGAACGCGCCCAGCACCGCCGCGGTCAGCTGCATTCCGCCGCGCTGCGGCGCGTTGTGCAGGGTGCACAGGGTGCGCAGCCCCTGCGCGTTGCCCTCGAACTTCAGCAGATCGATGCGCTCGGCCGCGGTCATCTGCCCGCACATGTCGTGGGCCGCGAACCATTCCTGGATCGCCGCTTCGCCCGAGTGGCCGAACGGCGGGTTGCCGATGTCGTGCGCCAGGCACGCGGTGGCGACGATGGTGCCGATGTCGTGCGCGCTCACGCGCGCGCTCAATTCCGGCTCGCGGCGCAGGATCACGTCGGCGGCGAGCATGCCCAGCGAACGTCCGACGCTGGCGACTTCCAGGCTGTGCGTCAGACGGGTGCGCACGTAGTCGTTCCTGGCCAGCGGAAAGACCTGCGTCTTGTCCTGCAGGCGCCTGAACGCCGAGCTGAAGATGATGCGGTCGTAGTCGCGCGTGAACTCGGTGCGCGGCTGCTGCGCGCTGTCGGGCGCTGGCGCGCGACCGAGGCGTCGGGTCGAGATCAGGCGAGGCCAGTCCATGGCAAGGATTCCGTCAGGTGGTCATGCGATCGATCGCGTGGCGCGCATCGCCGCGGGCGCATGCAGCCTGCGCGAACGCCGATCCGGATACCGCTGCCGCGACGGCCTGCAGGCTCCCGGGCATTCTGCCATGACCCGGTGCAGGCCAGGGCCATGTGCGCCGATCCGCCGGCGACCGACCCGAGCAAACCTCCCTGCGTCGTCAACGCGTCGCCGGCCGGGCTTGCCGTATGTTCATTCTCCGCCCGGAAGGGGTGTGCGCGGGCCCCGCATGTCCCGCCGAAAGCGAACCGACGTCGTGCCGATTCCTCAGATCCGAGACCTGTCGCTGCTGCTGGCGTATGCGGCGTTCATCGTGGCCACCGTTGCGGCGGCCGCCTGAGGCAGGAGTGTCGTGCCGTGTTCCAGTTGTCGCAGCATGCCTGGCACGCCATCGACGCCGACTCGACGGTGCAGCGCCTCGATTCCGACTCCGCGGCCGGCTTGTCGTCGGAGGCCGCCGCGCAGCGCCTCGCCGACATCGGCCCGAACGCAGTCGCCGAGACCCCCGCGGATTCGTCCTGGCTGCTGTTCGCGCACCAGTTCCGGAGCCCGCTGATCTCGATCCTGTTCGCCGCCGCTACGCTGGCCGCGGCGCTCGGCCACTGGGGCGACGCCTGGGTGATCCTCGGCGTGGTGCTGGCCAACGCGCTGATCGGCGCGATGCAGGAAGGGCGCGCCGAGCGCTCGATGGCGGCCTTGCGCAGGCTTTCCGGGCTCCAGGCGCGGGTGCTGCGCGACGGCCGCGCGCAGCAGGTCGCGGCGCGCGCTCTGGTGCCGGGCGACGTGCTGCTGCTGGCGGCCGGCGACGCCGTCGGTGCCGACGCCAGGCTGCTCGAAGCCGCGTCGCTGGCGGCAGCCGAGGCCGCGCTGACCGGGGAGTCGGTTCCGGTGGGCAAACGCGTCGAGACGCTGCCCGAGGCCACCGCGCTCGGCGACCGCCACAACATGGTGTTCTCCGGAACCTACGTCGCGTCCGGACGCGCACGCGCCGTGGTGACGGCCACCGGCGAGCACACCGAACTCGGCGCGATCGCCCGCCTGACCCGGCAGGCGCGCGAACCGAAAACCCCGCTGGAGATTCGCCTGGCCGCCTTCGGGCGCCAGCTGGTGGCCGGCGCGCTGGCGCTGTTCGTCGCGGTGATGGTCTTCGGCCTGTGGCGCCGCTTGCCGCTGGGCGAACTGCTGATGGTCGCGATCAGCCAGACGGTGTCGATGGTTCCCGAAGGGCTTCCGGTGGCAATGACCATCGCGCTGGCGGTCGGCATCCAGCGCATGGCCGCGCGCGGCGCGATCGTACGCCGGCTGTCGGCGGTGGAGACGCTGGGGTCGACGACGGTGATTGCCAGCGACAAGACCGGAACCCTGACGCGCAACGAAATGACGGTCAGTGCGCTGTGGCTCGTCGGAAACCGCGACATCGAGGTCGGCGGAGTCGGCTACGCGCCGGAAGGCGGCCTGCGCGAAAGCGGTCGCGACGTGGGCGCCGACGATCCGGGCGTGCGCGCGCTGCTCGACGCGGCGGCGCTGTGCAACGACGCCGAACTGCTGCCGCCGCGCGGACGCGGCACCTGGCGCGTGCTCGGCGACCCGACTGAGGGCGCGCTGCTGGTCGCCGCGGCGAAAGCGGGAATCGACGCGCAGGCTTTGCGGGCGCGGCATCCACGCCGCGGCGAGATCCCGTTCGACTCCGATTCGAGGATGATGGCCACGCTGCACGCCGTCGACGGCGCCGGGCCGCGACTCTTTGTGAAAGGCGCTCCGGAGGCCGTGCTGCGCCTGTGCAGCGCCGACGCTGCGCACACCCTGCACGCCGCACGCGCCGCGGCCGAGGCGATGGCGCAGCGCGCGCTGCGCGTGCTGGCGGTGGCCGCGTCGGCGCCCGAGGCCTCAGCGGCGCTGCCGCTTGACGCGGGTTTCGACGGGCTGGTCGGTCGCGTGCGCCTGCTCGGCCTGCTCGGCCAGATCGATCCGCCGCGCGATGAAGCCCGCGCCGCGGTGGCCGCGTGCCGCGCCGCCGGGATCCGTCCGGTGATGATCACCGGGGACCACAAGGTCACCGGCCTGGCGATCGCGCGCGCGCTGGGAATCGCCGCTGCGCAGGACGACGGCATCGACGGCGTCGAACTCGAACATCTGAACGAAACCGAGTTGCTCGAACAGTTGCCTCGCATCGCCGTGTTCGCGCGCGTGCATCCGGCGCAGAAGCTGCGGATCGTCGAAGCCTTGCAGGCGCGCGGCGAGGTCGTCGCGATGACCGGCGACGGAGTCAACGACGCTCCGGCTCTGGCGCGCGCCGACGTCGGCGTGGCGATGGGAATCACCGGAACGGAAGTGGCCAAGAGCGCGGCCAGGATCGTCATCACCGACGACGACTTCGCCACCATCGTCGCCGCGGTCGAGCAGGGGCGCGTCGTCTACGCGAACCTGAAAAAGGTCATCCTGTTCCTGTTCGCCACGTCGATCGACGAGGTGCTGGTGCTGCTGCTGGCGCTGTTCACCGGATTCCCCCTGCCATTGGCGGCGGTGCAGATCCTGTGGATCAACATCGTCACGGAGTCGACGCTGACCGTGAACCTGGTGATGGATCCGCCAGATGGCGACGAAATGGCGCGCGCGCCGGTGCCACGCGACGCGCCGCTGCTCGACCGCGCGATGCTCGGACGCATCGCGCTGCTGGTTCCGGTGGCCGTGGCCGTGACCTTCGGCTGGTTCGCCTGGCGCGTGGCCTCGGGAGTCCCCCTCGAAGTGGTGCGCACCGAAACGTTCACGCTGCTGGCTGCGTGCCAGTGGTTCAACGTGCTGAACTGCCAATCGGCGACGGCCTCGGCGCTGCGCCTGGGCGTGCTGCGCAACCGCTGGCTGGCGGGCGGCTTCGCGCTCAGCGTCGCGCTGCAGGCCGCGGTGCTGAATCTTCCGCCGCTGAGCCGGATGTTCCATACGGTGCCGATTCCCCCGCACGATCTGCTGGGCATCGCAGCCGCGGCAAGCTGCGTGCTGTGGGTCGACGAACTGCGCAAGGCGATCGCGCGGTGGAGGGATTGAGGGCGCAGCAGGTTGCCGCGCAACAGGCACCGATCTGTTCGACGCCGCGTGTCGGCCATGCGGCGCGGGTTTGACGCGGGTGCTGGGCGCGCTGCTCGCCGCTTGCCCACTCGCCGCCGAAGTGACTAAGCTGGGCCGTTCTGCTTGGCGCCCGCGCCGCCGCGCGCGCTCCGGATCTTGACACAGGGATGCGTATGAACCATGCCGTATCGGCCCCGGGCGACCCCGCGCGCGCAGCGCAGGACTCTGCCGAGCGCCTCGGAGGAACACCCGAGCAGGTCCTCGCCGCGCTGCACGCCAGCCGCGACGGCCTGACAGGCGACGAGGCCGCGCGCCGGCTGCAGCGCGACGGTCCGAACGCCTTGCCGCTGCCGCACGAGAATTTGCTGGCCAGGGTGCTGCGCTATTTCTGGGGGCCGATCCCGTGGATGATCGAGGCCGCCGCGCTGCTGTCGGCGCTGGTTCGCCACTGGCCCGACTTCGGCATCATCGTCGCGCTGCTCGTGTTCAACGCCGCGGTCGGCTTCTGGCAGGAGTACAAGGCGTCGAGCGCGCTCGACGCGCTCAGGCAGCAACTGGCGCTGCGCTGCCGGGCGTTGCGCGACGGCCGCTGGCAGGAGTTCGATCCGGCCGAACTGGTCGCCGGCGACATCGTCCGCGTGCGCCTGGGCGACATCGTCCCGGCCGACGTGCACTTGCTCGACGGCGAGCCGCTGAGCGTCGACCAGTCTGCGCTGACCGGAGAGTCGCTGCCGGTCGAGCGCGACGCCGGGCAGACGATCTATTCGGGCTCGGTCGTCAAGCAGGGCGAGATGGTCGGCGTCGTCTACGCGACCGGCGTGCGCACGTACCTCGGCCGCACCGCCGAACTCGTGAACAAGGCAGGCGCGGTGTCGCATTTCCAGAAGGCCGTGCTGGCGATCGGCGACTACCTGATCTACGTCAGCCTCGGTCTGGTCGCGCTGCTCGTGCTGGTCGAGCTGCAGCGCGGGCTGCCGTGGGTCGAACTGCTGCAGTTCGCGCTGATCCTGACCGTGGCGTCGATCCCGGTGGCGATGCCGGCGGTGCTGTCGGTGACGATGGCGCTGGGCGCGCTGGCGCTGTCGAAGGACAAGGCCATCGTCGCGCGGCTCGAATCGATCGAGGAAATGGCCGCGGTCGACGTGCTGTGCTCGGACAAGACCGGCACGCTGACGCAGAACCGGCTGAGTCTGGGCGAGCCGCTGCTGCTCGGCGCGGCCGACGCGGCGACGCTGACGCTGCACGCCGCGCTGGCAAGCCGCCCCGACAACGGCGACGCGATCGACGGCGCGGTGTACGCCGCGCAGCGGCAGCTTCCGGCAGGATGGAGCGAAGAACACTTCACGCCCTTCGATCCGGTCGGCAAGCGCGCCGAGGGCAGCTGGCGCGCGCCCGACGGCAGCCGCTGGGCGTGCAGCAAGGGGGCGCCGCAGGTCATGATCGAGTTGGTCGGCGCCGACGCCGCGCTGCGGGCGCGCGCGCAAGGCTGGATCGACGCGCAGGCAGCGCGCGGCCTGCGCACGCTGGGCGTGGCCAGCCGCCGCGACGGCGCCGGCTGGCAGCTCGACGGCGTGCTCGCGCTGCTCGACCC
>JAJZHS010000100.1 GCA_021798395.1 Pseudomonadota bacterium | reverse complement strand
CGCTGAGCAAGGAAAACGGCGCGCTGCTGCCGCTGCTGGCCTGGGTGCTTGAGGCTACGGTGTTCGACCGCCGCGGCGACGCGCGCGAGGCGCTCGGCGTCGGCTTCGTGCGTTGGCGCCGCGTGTTCATCGTGCTGCCGGCGCTGCTGCTGCTCGGCTATCTGTTGCGCAGCCTGCCCGCGGTATGGGAGGGCCTGGAGCAGGGGCGTGATTTCACGCCGGGCCAGCGCCTGCTGACCGAAGGCCGGGTCCTGTGGACCTATCTGCGCGACATCTGGCTGCCGCGTGCTCACGACGGCGGCCTGTTCCACGACGACTTCACGTTGTCACGCGGCTTGTTGTCGCCGGCGTCGACCTTGTTCGCTTGGCTCGGACTCGCCGGGCTGCTCGGCTGGACCGCGATCGCGAGGCGTTCGCATACCGACTGGGTGGCGGCCAGTGCCGCGGCGATCGGGTTCTTCTTCGCCGGGCACCTGATCGAGTCGACCTGGCTGCAACTCGAGCTGGTGTTCGAGCATCGCAACTACCTGCCGGCCATCCTGATGTTCTGGCCGCTGTCGCTGGCGCTGCTGCGCGGCGCGTGCGATCGCGCCGGCAGGCTGCGCTGGCCGGCTTGGTTGGCGTTGGCCTTGCTCGCCTTGTTCGCCGCGCAGACCGCCAGGCGCGCGGCGACCTGGGGCGAGCCGTTCCAGCAGGCCTTGCAGTGGGCGCACGAGCATCCGCGCTCACCGCGCGCGCAAGCCTATCTGGCCAATTTCTGGAGCCGCACCGGCAACCAGACCGAAGCGGCTCGTCTGCTCGACGCTGCGCTGCGCGATCACCCCAGGGATTTGCTGCTGTTGATCAATCGCGGTGACGTCGCATGCGCGGCCGACGCGGTGCCGCGCGGCTTGCGTGGTGCGCTGCTGCAGTCCGTCGCGACCGCGAGCCTTGGCGCTCCGGTGACGCAGTACCAGTTCGACCGCCTGCTCGACGTGGCTGGATCATGCGGCGCGTTCGGCGCCGATTTCGAGACCGACCTGCTCGATGCCGCTGGCCGCAACCCGGCGGTCGCAAACCCGGTGGTCGGGCGTGATCTGTTGCACCGCGACGCGCTTGGCGCGTTGCGCCGCGGCGACGCGGCGGCGGCCTACGCGTTCGACTTGCACGCGCTGCAGCTGCCAGGTCTGCCGCCGGGGGCGCGCTTGCGCTTCGCGGCCGAGCTGGCTTCGGCTGGCCAGCCGAAGCTCGCGCTGCAATTGCTCGACGCGGTGCCGTCGCCGCTGCAGGCGATCCACGGCTGGAGCATGGCGGCGTGGCACCAGCGCTGGCTGCGCCACGTCGGTTTCTACCAGGATAGCGAACATCATCTGCGCGCCGTGCTGCAGCGCGAGATTTCGTCTGCGGCACAATCGGGCGCTGTGCATTCGATCGGGGACGAGCATGGAACGGTTGCCGCAGCAAGCGCTGCCCGCTGATGCGTCTGGCGGCACGGTACCGCCGTCGGCCGCCATCGCCCTGTCGGTCGTGCTTCCGGCACGCAACGAGCAGGGCGCAGTCGGCACGACAGTCGCCGCGGTGCTCGCGCGGCATCCGCAAGCCGAAGTCATCGTCGTCGACGACGGTTCGACCGACGACACCGCGCGCGTCGCCGCGCAAGCCGGCGCACGCGTGATTTCGCGCCCCTACGGCATGGGCAACGGCGCAGCCATCAAAGCCGGGGCGCGTGCTGCGCGGGGCGACGTGATCGTGTTCATGGACGCCGACGGCCAGCACGACGCAGCCGACATCGAGCGGCTGCTGCAGCGTCTCGACGACGGTTACGAGATGGTCGTCGGTGCGCGCGACGGCAGTTCGCAGGCCAGCGTCGGTCGCGGCCTGGCCAATGCCTTCTACAACCGTTTGGCGAGCTGGATGACCGGGCACCGCATCGACGACCTGACCAGCGGCTTTCGCGCGGTGCGCGCCAATCGCTTCCGCGAGTTCCTGCATTTGCTGCCGAACGGGTTCTCGTACCCGACGACGAGCACGATGGCCTTCTTCCGCAGCGCCTACGCCGTGGCCTACGTGCCGATCGTCGCGGCGCGGCGCGTCGGTCGCAGCCACATCAAGCCGCTGCGCGATGGACTGCGGTTTCTGCTAATCATTTTCAAGATCGCAACCCTCTATTCACCGCTGAAGTTGTTCGTGCCGGCGGCGGGGGCTTTCGAGATCCTCGGCCTAGGCAATTATGTCCGCACTTATATGGGGGAACATCGGTTCACCAACATGAGCGCGCTGTTGATTTCGGCCGGGGTCCTCGTTTTTCTGATCGGCTTGATTTCCGAGCAGATCACGAACTTGACTTACCGACGCGATGGCTGACCCCCGCCCACGCCTGTTGCTGGTCACGCGCAATTTTCCTCCGTTGTGGGGAGGGATGGAGCGCCTGAACTGGCAGATGGCGGCCGAGTTAATGAAGTTCGATGACGTGCGTCTCGTCGCCCCCGCTGGGGCGGAACGGTCTGCTCCGGACGGCCTGCCTGTTCGCGAGGTGCCGCTGCGACCGCTGGGGCGTTTTCTCGCCCATGCCTGCTGGGCCGCCTGTGCCGAGGCACTGCGTTGGCGTCCGCGACTGGTGCTGGCGGGCAGCGGGCTGACCGCGCCGATCGCATGGCTTGCCGCGAGACTGAGCGGGGCGTGCGCCGCGGTCTATCTGCATGGTCTGGATGTGGCCGTCGGGCACCCCGTGTATCGTGCGCTGTGGCTGCCGGCGCTGCGGCGGATGCAGGTGGTGGTGGCCAACAGCCACGCCACCGCGCTCTTGGCCGAGGCCGCGGGCATTGGGGCAGGGCGCATCCGGGTGGTGCACCCAGGTGTGGAAATGCCCGCATTCGACTCCGGGGCGCGGCAGAGATTCCGCAAGGCCCATGGTCTGTCCGAACAGGCACGGGTGTTGCTTTCGGTGGGACGGCTCACGCAGCGCAAGGGCCTACAGGAGTTCGTCCGGGAGGTATTGCCGGCGGTGGTCGAGGCAGAACCGGCGACGGTGCTGGTGGTGGTGGGCGATGCCCCCACCGACTCCCTGCATGCACGGGTGCAGTCGCCGCGGGACATCGAGGCTCAGGCGCGCGGCGCCGGCCTTGAAGGTAGGGTGTTGTTCATCGGCAAGCGATTTGGTGCTGAGCTGGCCGACGCCTATTTCGGCGCCGACTTGCATGTATTCCCGGTGCGCGAGCTTGCGGGCGATCCCGAAGGCTTCGGCATGGTCGCGGTGGAGGCAGCGGCGCATGGCTTGTGGACCGTGGCCTACGCCACCGGAGGGGTGGTCGACGCAGTGGGACAGGATCGCAGCGGTGACCTTGTCGCCCCCGGTGACGCGGCGGGTTTCGCCAGCGCAGTGGTCGATGCCTTGCGGCGGCAGGCGGGCTTTGACGCGGTGCGGGAGTTTGCACGGGGATTTGCCTGGGAGAACTTCGGTTGCACGCTGCTGCGCGCCTTGCAGGTCGAGGGGGATCCGCGGTGAGCGAGGTCAGGCGCCAGGGCGAGACCCCGGGAGTCTGGTTCCCCGCCATACGCGCCGGCAGCGGCGCCGATGTCTGGACCGAGACGCTGGTGGCCGGGCTTCAGGACAGGGGCGTGCGCGCGGAAATCGCCTGGCTGCCTCACCGAGCCGAGTATGCGCCCTGGACTGCATCGATCCCGCCGGCGCCGGAGTGGGCCGACGTTGTTCACGTCAACAGCTGGCTTCCGGCTCGATTCATGTCTCAAAGGCTGCCGGCCGTCGTCACGGTGCACCATTGTGTCCATGATCCCGCGCTGTCGCCATATAAATCGCCCGCCCAGGAGGTCTACCATAGGTCTTGGATTCGTCGCGTTGAAGCGTCCGCCATCCGGCGGGCGCGTATCGTGACCGCGGTTAGCGCCTATACCGCCGTGCACACGGCCGCGCTGTTCGGCCGCGACGACATGCGCATGATCCATAACGGGCTGGATACGCACGGAGCATTCGTACCGTCGTCGACGCGCGACCCGCGTGTTCCGTTTCGCCTCCTATACGTCGGCAAATGGTCTCGCCGCAAGGGTGTCGACCTATTAGCTCCGATCATGCGTCAACTTGGCGAACGGTTCGAGTTGCAGTTCACGGGTGATCCCGCGCACGCGCTTTACAGCAACATGCACGCGCTTGAACGGTTGACCGATGTTGCCGCTCTGGTACGTGCATATCAGCAAGCCGACGCGCTGCTTCTGCCGTCTCGACTTGAGGGCTTCGGTCTGGTTGCGCTCGAGGCCATGGCCTGTGGTCTTCCGGTTATTGCATCCCGCGGTTCGGCCCTCGTCGAGGTCGTCGACGATATGCGCAGCGGTCTGCTTTGCGAGGTCGACGCCGTAGACGCGTTCGCAGCTGCGGCGCGGCGCCTGGCGGCCGACCACCAGCTGTGGCAGGCCATGCGCAAGGGCGCGCGGCAGCGGGTTCTGGACCACTTCAGCCGCGATCGAATGATCGACGCCTATCTCACTGTTTATCGCGACGCCCTGCTGCCGCCAAGCTGATGCTCGGCTCCGTGCGCGACATCGCGTAGAACTTCAGCCATGACTACCGCGGCGTCGTGCCACGAGCGTGGCGGCACCGCCGCGGGCAGCGAGCCAGCGTCAAGCGCCACGGTCCGTAGCGCGTCTGCGATCGATGCACGGTCCGGCGCAATGTAATGGGCGCACTGCTGGGTGGCTTCGCGCAGTTCGGGCAGATCGCTTGCGATCACGCGAGCGCCGCAGGCGAGGGCTTCCGCTGCGGGTATGCCGAAACCCTCGTAGAGGGACGGAAAGACGAAGGCTGTGCAAGCCGCATACAAGGTCGCCAGATCCTCATCGCTGACGCGACCTAACCAGCGTACGCCCAGCGCTTCAGCCTCCACTAGCATGCGACGGAGCCGGCGGTTGCTCCAGCCGCGACCGCCGACGAGCAGCAGCGCGTGATCCATCAGGTTGCCTGCACGGCGCAGCTCGGTGAAGGCTTCGATTAGCGTGGCCAGGTTCTTACGTGGCTCCAAGGTGCCGACAGCAAGAAAGTAAGGTGTGTGCACGCCCAGTCGCGCCAGGCGCAAGGCGGCATCGGTCGCGGCGTCCGGCGTGAACACTGCAGAGACGCCAGGGCGTGCCACGGCCCGCGCCCCGACCCCCAATCGCTCATCGAGTCGCGCTGCGGTTCCCGCCGACACCGCCACTACCGCAGTGGCGCGACGCACATCGCGGCTGAACCACATGCGATGCGACCAGCGGGTGATCCAGGGCATAGATCGCGGCGCGATGTACACATTTAGGTCATGCACTGTACATACCGTGCGCGGTCTGAAGCGAGATGCCGGTAGTAGTGTTCGCGTACCCCAGAACACGTCCAGCGCGTCATGCGCGCAGGCGCTGGGCAGCGCCCATTTGAGCCAGAGATTCGAACTCGGTATCCGGGTGCGTGCAACCCGCACGGTCCAGCGTGACGACGGAGGCTTGCTGAGCAGCGCGCGCGGGCTGTAAAGCACGAAATCGGCCTCGGGCATCAAGGCGTCGAGTTGGAGGCAAATCTGGTGGACGTAGCGGCCGATACCCTGCTGCGAAGTTGAGAGTGGTGACGCGTCGATGCCGATGCGCAGTCGCGGTCCACTCGCCTGCGTGGCTGGCTTAGCGAGCGCGCTGGCGCAGTCGTGAGGAGCGTCGGGTTCACGAGAGCGGTCTGTCGGCATGTTCGAGTACGGCTTGGCGAAGAACAAATTGCGCGAGAATGTTGACGAGTTCAGTGACGTAGGCTGCGGCGACCGCGCCGACCAGCCCGTAGCGCCCCACGAGCACCAAGGTGGTCAGCATGCCGGCGAGCGCGCCGACCACATAGACGCCGGTCAGCCGCTGCGCATGGCCGGTTGCTACTAGGTGCGCGTTGCCCAGATTGCGCAGCAGTTGCAGCGCCGGTAGCCAAGCCAGCAGCCGGAGGGTGCGTGCTGTTGAGGCGTAACCTGGGCCGAGCAGCCAAGGCAGCAGCGGAGCAGCCAGGCTGAGCGTGCCCCCGCAGAGTAAGGCCAGCGCCAGCAGCAGGCCACCCGTGCGTCGCAGCCGGCGATGCGGCTCGGTGCTGGCGTAGATGCGTGACCACAGCGCTTCCTGAAGCGCTACCAGCGGCAGGCTGGCCAGTTCGACGGCGCGCTGCGCGAGCGACATATTGGCGGTCAGCGCTGGCCCGATTGCGGCCAGAACCGGCTTATTGAATTCGCCCTGCACCCGCAGGGCCATGGCTCCGAACATGAATGGCTTACCTTGGGCCGCCATTGCCCAATCGAGCCCAGTCGTGCGTGCCGGCCGCAACCTCCGGTAGGCGAACCAGGCGATGGTCACGGCATACAGCATGCTTACTGCGGCGTAGGCCTCGACCCACGCGGTCAAGCCGTGCTTGCCGATAAGCGGCCAGAGTGCGAACGCTGCCAACCGTGCCAATGCCAATCCCGTCATGGTCGCTCCGAACCCCGCACTGTGGTGGCGTGCCTGTTCGACCCGGGCGAGCATTTCGACCAGGCTGGCGGCGGCGATTTCCGCACCGAACAGCAGCGCCAGCGCGAAGGCCGGGATCGCGCGCGGCAACGCTAACAACGCGACGGTCAGACCGATTGCCCAACTGACCAGCAATGCGCGCCAATACAGCCGAAGCGCGGCACCGAGCAGATTGCCGACGGCCTCGGGCGTGCGCGCGCCGTCGCGAAGGATGACGCCCTGTAGCCCCAGGCCGGCCAGCGGGGTGAAGAATCCCGCCAACGCGATCGCGGCGACGAATTCTCCGTAGGCGGCCGCGCCCAGGGTTCTTGCCAACAGCACGACCAGCAGCGCCTGTGCTGCGGCACGCGCCAGCAGCCAGCCCAGCAGCGCGCTGCTGGCTCGCGCGTATCGCCCCGGCCGCCAGGCGCGGAGCCGGTGCAGCAAGGTCGCGAGGCTTGGGGTCGGACGCATCAACGGGCTGATGGCTGTTGCGGTGCGGTGGGTATCCGCGCGGCTGAGATCGGAGACGCAAGCACGCGTCGTTGCGCCATTTTCACCGAATCGCACAACTCGTGGTCGCGGGCTCGCGCGCTTTGCGGTGCCATGCCTAGCGGGCAGGCTTGTGCAGTCCGGGCTACGAGCGGTGCGCGGGGACGCTGCGCGCCGCGTCGACAGCATCCAGGACTCCAACCATGCAACCCCGCCAACTCGGTCGCAACGGCTCCCAAGTCTCCCCCCTCGGCCTCGGCTGCATGGGCATGAGCGAGTTCTACGGCCCGGCCGACGAGGTCGTGTTCGTCGCCACCATCCATTGAGCCCTGGACCTCGGCGTGAATCTGCTCGACACCGCCGATATGCACGGTGCCGGGCACAACGAGCAACTGGTCGGGCGGGCAATCCGCGGTCGCCGCTCGCAGGTCGTGCTGGCGACCAAGTTCGGCAACATGCGCGGGCAGAACCGCGAGTTCCTCGGCGTCAACGGCAAGCTGCAGTACGTGCGCGAGGCCTGCGACGCAAGTCTAAAGCGCCTGGGCGTGTACTACCAGCACCGCGTCGACTCCGAGGTGTCGATCGAGGACACCGTGCACGAACTGGGCATCGCCTTCGTTCCCTACAGCCTGCTGGGCCGCGGCTTCCTGACCGGAAGCATCCGCAGCCTCGACGACCTCGATGCCGGCGACTGGCGCCGCCACAACCCGCGCTTCCAGGGCGAAGCCTTCGACGCCAACGTGCGCCTGGCCGACACCGTGCAGGCGATGGCCGCGGAGCGGGGCTGCACCGCGGCACAGCTGGCGCTGGCCTGGCTGTTGGTCCAGGGCCCGGACATCGCGCCGATCACGGGAACGCGCAGTATCGCGCGCCTGGAAGAGAACCTGGGCGCCGTGAAGCTGGCGCTGGGCGCGGCCGACCTGGATCGCCTGAACCGCGAACTGCCGCCCGGGGCGGCGCAGGGCACCCGCTACCCGGAAGCGGCGATGCGCGCGCTCGAGCGCTGAGCCTGCAGCCCGCCCGGCGCCGCGGCCCAAGGGCTGCGCGCGCAGCCGCGGCTCACAACCTCCACACCCTCACCCCCCTTTCGCTCAGCGCCTCCGCATCGAACTGCGCCTTGACGTCGATGAACGCGGCATCCGGCTGCAGTCGTGCGGCGTAGTCGGCAAGCGGACGCTGCGCAAACTCCCGGTGCGCGACCGCGGCGACGATCGC
>JAJZHS010000099.1 GCA_021798395.1 Pseudomonadota bacterium | reverse complement strand
CGAGTTCCTCGAGCGGCGCCGCGTCGAGCGACCCGAGCAGTGCGTCGGCTTCGTCGCCGAACAGATCGAACGCGGTCTCGCGGGCGTCCTCATCGACGCTCGTGCCGATGCGCCACCAGCTCGCGCGGTCGAGCTTGTGCACCTTGCTGGCGTACATTGCCGCGTCGGCCAGTCGCAGCAGGGTGTCGGGTTCGGTGGCTTCGACCGGGAAGCACGCGACACCCATCGTCATCCCGACCTGTGCGCGGCACCCGTCGCCGAGATCGAACGCGGCGCCCACCGCCTCGTGCAGCCGCTGCAGCGCGACGCCGAGCTCGTCGAGGTAGCGTTCGCGGTCGAGGTTCTCCGACACGACGACGAACTCGTCGCCGCCGATGCGCGCCAGGAAGTCGCCGCGCCGCATGCGCGCGCGCAGCGCCTGCGCGAACGCGCGCAGCAGCGTGTCGCCGGCGGCGTGGCCGTAGGTGTCGTTGACCGGCTTGAAGTCGTCGAGGTCGAGCAGCCCGACGGCGACCACCGCGTCGCTCCGGGCGGCGCGCGCCAGCGCGCCGGGCAGGTATTCGTCGAGCGCTAGGCGGTTCGGCAGGCCGGTCAGCGCGTCGGTGCGCGCGCGCTGGCGCTCGGTGTTCTGCAGCGTGTGCAGCGCGGTCTTGCGGTCGGCCTCGTCAAGCCCGTGGCCGAGCAGCGCCGCGACCTGTTCGCAGGCGCTGCGCGTCGTGTCGTCGAAGCGCGCGGCATCCGCCGCGGTGAAGACCAGTACAGCCCAGATCTGCTGCGCGCGCAGCACCGGAACCGCCAGCGCAGCGGCCCAGCGCAGGCGCCGCAGGTCGGCGGCGTAGGCGGCGTCGCGCTGCGCGCCGAGGTTGTCGTGGTGGTAGGCACTGGCCCGTGCCCGCCAGGCGCGCGCGATCAGCGCGTTGGCGTCGTCGGTCGAGACCTGCAGCGAGTCGAGGAAGCCCAGATCCTCGTGCATCGCGCTGGCGCGGCCGAGGGGGTGGAACGTCGCGTTCGCGTCGGGGCGCGCCAGCCACACCGCGCTGAACTCGGTGCCTTCGACCAGGCTGGCGCACAGCCGTTCGATCATGTCGGCGTCGTGGGAGCTTTGCAGCAGCGCGTCGGCGGCGGCGAGCAGCGCGCGGTACACGCGCTGCGCGCGTTGCAGCTGGCGGGCCTGCGCCTCACGCGCGGTGACGTCGACGAAGGTCCACACCGACGTCACGCCGTCCGACAGCAGTCGGCCGTGGAGGTCGCACAGCAGCGTGGTGCCGTCGACACGCTGCAGCCGCGCTCCGGTCAGTTCGGCCCAGCCCTGCGCGTGCAGTTCCGCGTAGATCGCGCCGACGCGCGTGAATTCGGCGTCGTCCGCGTACAGCACCCGCCCATCGCAGCCTGCCAGCTCGTTCGGGCCGCGCCCGAGCATGCGCGTCATCGTCGCGTTGCTTGCAACGATGACGCGCCGGCGTCCGATCAGGATGCCCGAGCGCGTGTTCTCGAGCAGCGCGTTCTGCAGGTCCAGCGCTTCGCGTTCGCGGCTGGCATCGTGCTGGATGCCGATGAAATGCGTCAGGTGGCCTTGCGCGTCGCGCACCGGATCGATGTGCAGGTGGTTCCAGAACGGTGCGCCGTCGCGCCGCCGGTTCAGCAGTTCGCCGTCGAAACTGCGCCCGTCGCGCAGCGCAGCGCCGATGCGCGCGACGAGCGCGGGATCGGTGTCCGGGCCTTGCAGCAGCGCGGCGCTGCGCCCGAGCACTTCGTCGGCGCCATAGCCCGAGATCGTCGTGAACGCGGCATTGACGAAAATCAGCCGGCGCCCGGCGTCGGCGATCGCCAAGCCGTCCGACAGCGCGCCGACCGCGGTATCGAGCAGGCGCAGCCGCTGTCGGTGCGCGATGCGGTCGAGCCCGTGCCCGACATCGTCGGCCAGTTCGAGCAGCAAGCGCTGCATCGGCGGGTCGAACGCGACGTCGTCACCGCGGCACAGGATCAGCACGCCCCAGCTCGCGTCGTCGCGCCGGATCGGCAGCGCGGCGCTGGCCTGCAGCCCGTAGCGCGCGGCGCGTTCGTGCCACGGTGCCAGAGGTGCCGACGCGAAGCTCGTGTTGAAGAAGGCGCGGCCTTCGCGCCAGGCGCGCCCCGCGGGTCCGCGACCTTCGGCGACGTCGGGCGAGATCGAGATCAGCAAGCCGTCGACGTAGTCGGTCTGGCCGGCCGCGGCGATGAACGCGAGCGTGCCGTCGGCGCGCGGGCGGCCGACGAAGGCCAGCACCAGGCGGCCCTCGTCGACCGCGAAGCGGCACACCGCGTCGACGAACGCGGCTTCGTCCTCGAGCCGGGCCGCGGCCTGGTTGACCTGGGCAAGGAAGGACTGCAATTCGCCGAAGCGCGCGAGCAAGGTCGACGCACGATCGAGCGCAACGTTGCGCGCGGCCAGCCGGCGCAACAGCAGCGCGACGAATCCGCTCGACGCGCCGAGCACCGCGAGCAGCGCGCCGATCCACCACGCCAGCGGCGCCAGCGCGGCGCGTTGCAGCGCAGCGACGTAGGCCGCCGGCGCCGCGGCGCGAACCTCCAGCGGAAAGCCCGGCACCGCCACGGCGACTCCCGACGCGCGCGCCGGCAGCGCGCCGCGGCCGCCGAAGTGCACACCGCGGGAGTCGACCACGCCGAGGGTCGACCCGTCCCTGAGGTCGACGACGCGCATCCGCCACGGCGAGCCACGCAGCGCGTCGGTGCGCAGCAGATCCTCGATCCGGTACGGCGAGCCGACGAAAAAGCGCGTGCGGCCGTCGGCGGCGCGAACGCGCACCCGCATGGTGATCACATGGCCGCTGGGCGACGCGCGCGCCGACGTCGTCGACGCCTGCAACGCGCGCGCCGCCAGGCGCTCGCGCCCGAGCAGGAAATCGCGCTGCGCCGGCAGCGCGGTGAACCCGCGGACATCGGTGATCGGCCGCTGACTTTGCCGATGGGTCGACCAGACGATGCTGTCGCCGTCGGCGCTTTGCACGTTGAAGGCGTACAGGTTCGGATGCAGCGCGCTGAAGTCGCGCAGCGCGCGCGCCGTGTTCGCGCCCGGATCGCGCGGGTCGCCATGCGGGCCGAGCAGCGCAACCCCGGCGAACTGCAGCTCGCGGTACTGGGTGTCGAGCCGGCCGGCGACGATCTGCGCCAGCGCGATCGCCTGTGTGCGCGCGGCCGCGTCGACGTCGTGACGCACCGCCGTTGCGCCATGGCGCAGCACGCCGGCGCCGAGCACGGCGACCGCCAACCAGGGCGCGAGCAGCGCCGCGCGCACGAGCATCGGTGAACGCGCCAGCGCGTGCAGCCACCGGTGCATGGTCTGGGACTGAGGAAGATCGGTCATGCGGACGAGGTACGGCGCCGCGTTCGCGTGGCCTGGATGCTTTGTATCGCGCGGCGCCCGCGCGCGCACCACCGCCGCGGCGCGGGTCGTGGTGCTCGATTGATACAACGCAAGGATCGTTCATCCGATCCGCGGCGACGCCGGTGAATGGGAGACCATCGCTTGGCCAACAGCACCCGAACTTCTCAATCGCCTGTGCGGCGATGAACGGTCAGCGGTCGTCGGCATCGTCCAAGGCCCCGAGCTTAGGGAAGCGCTCGCGAAGCTGGTTGGCCGCGGCGCGCCGCCGCGCGCGGGCCAGGTTGTTCGAGGTGGTTCCCTAGGTCGCCCGCGGTTAGTGGGGCCAAAATTCGGGGCATGTGCCTGAGGCGTGATCAGGGGACGTTCCTAGCCTGGGTGCGGTTGCGATGACCAGGCTCCGGACACCGGACGCACCTGCTCGGGCTCGATGAACGCGACAGCGCCTCCCAGGTAAGCCGCGTGTGCAAGACCATGGCGGATCTATGGTGCTTGACACCATACAGCTTGACATGATGGCTACTACCCTCGAGCGTGCCGAAACAACGATGCAGGCTATCGAACGCGGCGAGAGTCCGTCGCCCTACTTTGGCATCGGTTTCGAGTCGCTGCCGCAGTTTTTCGCCGTGTTCACGCCGCGTCGCTGGGAGCTGGTGTCGACATTGCGCCGATCCGGTCCCCTGAGCATCGCTGGGTTGGCTCGCCAGCTTCATCGGAATTACAAGAACGTCCACGACGACATCGTCGCCCTGACGCAGTGGGAGACGGTCCGTCGCGACGAAGACCATCGCGTCTTCGTGCCCTGGGACGAGATCGACCTGCGTCTGCCATTGGTCCAGAAGGTCGCCTGAGGCCGCTCGGGCGCGCAGGACAATCTCGGGGACGGCTGCCTCGGCGTGAAGGCTCGCAGCCGTGCAGGTGGCGTAACGCGCAGACGCTTATTTCTTTGGCGCCTTGGTGAATCGCAGGTACGGCAACTTGACGTCGATCGCACCAAACTTCTCCTTGGCCTGCGCGTCGTTCAGGCTCAACGCGACGATCACGTCTTGGCCCGGCACCCAGTTCGCCGGCGTGGCGACCGGCACACCATCGGTCGCCTGCACGGCGTCGAGCGCACGCAGGATTTCGGCGAAATTGCGGCCCACCGACATCGGATACGACATGGTCAGGCGCACCTTTTTGTCCGGGCCGATGATAAATACAGTGCGCACGGTTGCGCTGTGTGCAGGTGTGCGGCCATCAGGCAGATAGGCATCGGCCGGCAGCATGTCGTAGAGCTTGGACACATGCAGCGAGGTGTCGTCGATGATCGGGAAGTCCGCTGGCGTGCCGGCGAAATTCTCGATGTCGCGCTTCCACTTCCTGTGCTCTTCAACATTGTCGACCGATACGCCCATCACTTTGGTGTTGCGCTTGGCGAACTCGGGGGCGAGTTGCGCGACTGCGCCGAACTCGGTCGTGCAAACCGGGGTGAAGTCCTTCGGGTGGGAGAACAGGATGGCATAACCGTTGCCGATCCACTCGTGCAGCTTGATCTGGCCGGCAGTGGAATCGGCGGTGAAATCGGGGGCGATGTCGTTGATGCGGATTGACATGGTGGCTGATCGCTGGAAAGGGTTGATCGGATGACGATGCTGGCCATCAGTGCGGCCCGGCGTCGTCTGCTTTTAGCACAGCCTGCGCGGCCTGGCTACAGGCTGTCGCCCACGTCGCAACCACCATTGCCCTGACCCGATGGAGCGAGACGTCGCGCGTCGGGCAGCGGCGCGCCCGTGCGGGCCCGAACTGGGACGTGCCGCGTCCGGGATGAAACGTATGGGTGGTGCGAGCAGAGCGGCGATAAGATCGGCTTCGCCCGGCTGGTCGCGCGCCCAACCGCGACCTTGTCCCTTGCAGAGCAGCAGGAACCCAGGCTAGGTTGAAGCGAGTGCGTCGGTTCTGAGCGGTGCCTGGGCGATCGCAGGGTGAGCTGCTTCGCGCAAGGGGTGTCCATCGATCGACTCGCGTTTCAGTTCCATCATCGCCGGAGCACGGCACCTTCTTCCCGGCTTGCGAGGAGATGCCCGTGCTGACGCTCAGGATGCCCTCGCGCGGGCATCGAAAGGAGCCGCCAGTTGCATCTGGTGGTAAGGTGGGATCTCAACCGCCCGAAAGGAAGTCCATGGCCAAGCCCAATTACCAGTTCGAAAAGCGACAACGCGAGCAGGAGAAGAAGCGCAAGAAAGCAGAAAAAGCTCAGCGCAAGGTTCAACCAGCACCGGCTGCGCCGGAAACAGGCAACCGCACCGCGCTTGGTTCGAATTAGTCCGCTGACGGCGTGAAGCTCGTGCGCGAACTGCTGGGCGTGGTCACCGATCGCAAGGTAACCGGCGGCAACGACCTCCGCCGATTGGCACCAGATTGCAAATAGATTGGCAACAGATCAGTGCCCACGAAAAAGCCCGCTCATGAAGGATCATGGCGGGTTTCTCAGTTCCTGGTGCAACGCGTTGATCTTGCTTTGGTCTTATGGTCGGGGCGAGAGGATTCGAACCTCCGACCCCCTGCACCCCATGCAGGTGCGCTACCAGGCTGCGCTACGCCCCGACGACCAAGCTTGAAACTATAACACAGCCTCGTCGCGCAGCAGCTCGCGCAGCCGCAGCAATTCACCGCGCAGGTCTTCGCGCTCAGCGGCCGTCCACTGCGCCGGCTCGCCGGGCGGCAACGCGCCCTGCGGCGGCGTGGCTTCGGCGGGCTGCGCGGCCGCCACGGGCGGCGGCGCGACGCCGGGGCCCTGCGCCAGCCGCGCGCGCGCGCCGTGGATGGTGAATCCCTGGTCGTAGAGCAACTCGCGGATGCGCCGGATCAGCAGCACTTCGTGATGCTGGTAGTAGCGCCGGTTGCCGCGGCGTTTCATCGGCCGCAGCTGGCTGAACTCCTGCTCCCAGTAACGCAGCACGTGCGCCTTGACGCCGCACAGATCGCTGACCTCACCGATGGTGAAGTAGCGCTTGGACGGAATGGGCGGCAGCTCCGAAGTCGAGGTCATGATGGATGCACGACGCGCTGGCGGTCAACCCGCGGCCAGCGCGGTCTGCAGTTGTTCCTTGAACTTCTGGCTCGGGTGGAAGGTGACGACGCGCCGGGCCTCGATCGGAATCACTTCGCCGGTGCGCGGATTGCGCCCGGGACGCTGCGCCTTGTCGCGAAGCTGGAAATTGCCGAAATTCGACAGCTTGACGTCCTGCCCGGACGCCAGCGCGTCGCGGATCAGGTCGAAGAACGCATCGACCATGTCCTTGGACTCGCGCTTGTTCAGCCCGATGCGCTCGTACAGCAGCTCGGCCAGTTCGGCCTTGGTCAGGCTCGGCGTCTGCAGACTGGTGACCAGCTTGTCCATCGATCGTCTCCCTAGTCGATGCGCATCAATGGCGCAGTTCGGCGCCGAGCTCGCGGCGCAGCGCCTCGACGACTCCGGCGCACGCGGCCTCGGCCTGCGCGTCGGTCAGGGTGTCGTCGCCCTGCAAGGTCAGGCGCAGCCCCAGGCTCCTGCGCGCAGCGTCGTCGCGCAGCGCGAATGCGTCGAACACCTCCGTTGCGCACACGATCGCGCACCGCGGGTCGGCCGCCACGCACCGCGCGACGGCGTCGAGCAGCGTCGCGGCAGGAACGGTCGCGTCGAGCACCAGCGCCAGGTCGCGCAGCATCGCCGGCGTGCGCGGCACCGCGCGCGGCTGCGGCAGCGCCTGGTGCTGCAGCGCGACGGCGTCGAGCTCGAACAGCACCGGGGCCTGCGCCAGCGCGTCGCGTTGCACCCAGCGCGGATGCAGTTCTCCGAGGACTCCGACATCGCGGCCGTCGAGCCGCACGCGCGCGCTGCGCCCGGGGTGCAGCGCCGGGTGCGCGGCGGGCTCAAAGCGCAGCTCGCCGCAACCGGCGCACAGCGCCTCGACGTCGGCCTGGACGTCGAAGAAGTCGACCGCGCGATCCGGCGCGCCCCATCCGGTCGGCAACGCCGGCCCGTAGGCCAGGCCGCCGATGCGCATCGGCTGGCGCAACCCACCGGGACCGTCGGCGTCGGCCTCGCGGGTCGCGTCGCGCACGAACACGCGGCCGAGCTCGAACAGCCGCACGCGGCGTGCCTTGTGCGCCAGGTTCGCGCGCAGCGTGTGCAGCAGGCCGCCGAACAGGGTGCTGCGCATCACCGAGGCCTGCGAGGCGATCGGGTTGAGCAAGGCGATCGGCGCCGCGTTGCCGGCCAGATCGCGTTCCCACTGCGGTTCGGCGAAGGAGAAATTGATCGTTTCCTGGTAGCCGCGCGCGGCGGCGTGGTCGCGCAGCGCGTGCGTGCTGCGCCAGCCCTCGCGCGCCGGAAGCGGCGCCAGCGCGGCCCGCGGGGGCAGCGTCGGAATGTTCTCGTAGCCGTGGATCCTGGCGACTTCCTCGATCAGGTCCTCCTCGATCTCCAGGTCGAAGCGCCAGCTCGGCGGCGTGACGGTGAACACGCCGTCGTCGAGCCGGTGCTCGAGCCCCAGCCGGGTGAAGACCTCGGCCATGCGCGGCGCGCCGATGGCGATGCCGATGACCTTCTCGCAACGCGCCACGCGCATGCGCACCGGCGCGCGTTGGGGCAGGTTCGGCGCCACGTCGTGCACGGGACCGGCCTGCCCGCCGCAGACACGCTGGATCAACGCGCTGATGTAGTCCAGGTGCTCGACGGTGCTGGCGCCGTCGACGCCGCGCTCGAAGCGCGCCGCGGCATCGGTGCTGAAGTTGAAGCCGCGGGCGCGGCCGCGGATCGCGTCGGGCCACCAGAACGCCGCCTCGACGTAGACGTTGC
>JAJZHS010000098.1 GCA_021798395.1 Pseudomonadota bacterium | reverse complement strand
GCATCATGACCGGGGCCGTGCTGCCTCCGGGCTGCGACACGGTTGCGCCGCTGGAACAATGCCGCGTCGACGGCGCGTGCGTCTGCGTGGCGCCGGGGCTGCGGCGCGGCGACAACGCCCGCGCACGCGGCGAGGACCTGCGCGCCGGCAGCGTCGCGTTGACCGCCGGCAAACTCCTGCGGCCGGCGGACATCGGCCTGCTCGCATCGCTTGGATGCGCGGAGGTGATGGTCGCGCGCCGCGTGCGCGTGGCGCTGCTGTCCAGCGGCGACGAACTGCGCGGAATCGGCCAGGCGCTCGACGCCGGCGCGGTCTACGACAGCAACCGCTATACCCTTTGGGCGATGCTGCAGCGGCTCGGCTGCGACGTGCTCGACCTCGGCCTGGTCGCCGACGACGCACGCGCGCTGCAGGATGCGCTTCGCCGCGGCTGCGCGAACGCCGACGTGGTGATCACCTCGGGCGGCGTGTCGGCCGGCGATGCCGACTTCGTGCGGCGCGCCATGGCCGAACTCGGCGACGTGGCCTTCTGGCGCGTGGCCATGCGGCCTGGGCGCCCGCTGGCGTTCGGCCGCATCGCCTCGGGAGGGCACGACGCGCTGCTGTTCGGCCTGCCGGGCAATCCGGTGGCGGTGATGGTCGCCTTCTACCAGTTCGTGCGCGGTGCGCTGCTGCAACTGATGGGCGCGTCGCCGACGCCGCAGCCGCTGTGGCCGGTGGTCGCGCTCGACGCGCTGCGCAAGAAGCCCGGGCGCACCGAGTATCAGCGCGCCTGGCTGCAGCGCCTCGACGACGGACGCTGGGGCGCGCGCATCACCGGAGCGCAGGGCTCGGCGATGCTGCATTCGATGAGTCAGGCCCACGGCCTGCTGGTGCTTGCGCACGACCGCGGCGCGGTGCATGCCGGAGACACGGTCGACTTCCTGCCGTTCGAAGGCCTGGTCTGATCCGCGGGTGCGCGCCGCGCGCGATCAGAAGATCTTGTTGATCAGGTCTTCGCCGATGCCGAAACCTGCGCCCATTTCGAGCGCACGGCCGAAACCCGAGTTCAGCAACCCGCCAAGCGCCCCCATCACGCCGCCGCCCGACTGCTGCGGGTAGCCTTGCTGCGGGTAGCCCTGCTGCGGGTAGCCCTGCTGCGGGTAGCCCTGCTGCGGGTAGCCCTGCTGCGGGTAGCCCTGCTGCGGGTAGCCGGCCGCGCCTGGCGCCGCCTGCAGCTGGCCGTGCTCGTTCTGCAGCATGGCGTGGATCGCTTGCAGCAGCAGCGTCGCCTGCTGTTGCTGGCCCTGGAAGCTGAGCGCGATCTCGCGCAAGTCGAGCAGCCATTCGCGCGCGTCGGCGTTGCCCGACGCGGCAGCGGACTGCAGTTTGGTGGCCAGCGCCTGCAAGGCCTGGTTGACGGTCTGGTCCTGGGCCTGCACCTGCTGCCAGCACTGGTCGACGGTCTGGATATCCATGATGTCACTTCCTCCCTCGGCCATCGATTGTGCCAGCAGCCCTGATGCGGCGCAGCACTTCACGGCACCGCTTCAGCGTCGCTTCAGTTTCGCCGCGCCGCGCTCAACCTTCCTTGGCGTGGTTGATCGAATACTTCGGGATCTCGATCGTCACGTCGGCATCGCTGACGATGGCCTGGCACGACAGCCGCGAAGTGGGCTCCAGTCCCCAGGCGCGGTCGAGCAGGTCCTCCTCGCTTTCGTCGGGCTCGCCCAGCGAGCCGTACCCGGCGCGCACGACGACGTGGCAGGTGGTGCAGGCGCACGCCATTTCGCACGCGTGCTCGATCGGCACGCCGTGCTCGAGCAGCGCCTCGCACAGCGAAGTGCCGCGCTCGGCCTCGAACGTCGCGCCCTGCGGGCAGTATTCCTCGTGCGGCAGCACCGTGATGGTCGGCATCGGCTTCAGTCCTTCGATTCGCGCGGGTTCGGGGCGATCTGGTCGGCCACGCTGTCGACGCTGCGGCCGGCCAGCGCCTGGCGGATGCTGCGGTTCATGCGCTGCGCGGCGAACCCCTCGGTGGCTTGCGCCAGCGCGGCCGTGGCGGCGCGGATCGCCAGGTGGTCGTCGCCGCGCATCGCCGCGGCGATCGCGGCCATCGCGGCGTGGATGCGGTCGCGCGCGGGGTCGTCGAGCAGATCGGCGTCGGCATGCATCGCGCCCCGGGTGGCGTCGAGCAGCCGTTCGGCTTCGACCTGCTCCTCGCGCAGCGCGCGCTGCCGCGCGTCGGCGTCGGCCTCGGCATGCCCGGCGCGCAGCATGTCGGCGATCGCGTCGTCGCTGAGGCCGTAGCTGGGCTTGACCGCGACCTGGGCGTGGGCGCCGCTGCCGAGTTCCTGCGCGCTGACCTCGAGCAGCCCGTCGGCGTCGACCTGGAACGTCACGCGCACCCGCGCCGCGCCCGCCGGCATGGGCGGAATGCCGCGCAATTCGAAGCGCGCCAACGAACGGCACGCGCTGACCAGTTCGCGCTCGCCTTGCACGACGTGGATCGCGATCGCGGTCTGCCCGTCCTTGAAGGTGGTGAAGTCCTGTGCGCGCGCGGTCGGGATCGTGGTGTTGCGCGCAATCACCCGCTCGACCAGCCCGCCCATGGTCTCCAGCCCCAGCGACAGCGGAATCACATCGAGCAGCAGCGGATCGTCGCCGGCGTTTCCGGCCAGCGCGTGCGCCTGGCGCGCGGCGCCGATGGCGACCACCTGGTCGGGGTCGAGGTCGGTCAGCGGGGCGCGGCCGAAGTACGTGCGCACCGCCTGGCGCACCACCGGCATGCGCGTCGAGCCGCCGACGAGAACGATGCCGGCGATCGCGTCGGCCGGCATCGCCGCGTCGCGCAGCACCGAGTCGAGCAGCGCCACGGTGCGGGCGGTCAGTTCGGCGCTGCACGCGGCGAACTCGTCGCGCGTGACCCGCGCGTCGACGCGCCGCCCGTCGCCGAGGTCGAGCGCCACCTCGACCTGCGGCGCGGAACTCAGCGCCTCCTTGGCGCGGCGCGCGGCAGCGAGCAGAGCGGCGCGCGCGCGCACGTCGAGGCCGACGAGTCCGGCGCGACGCGCCAGCAGGTCGGCCAGCCGCGCATCGAAATCGTCGCCGCCCAGCGCCGTGTCGCCGCCGGTGGCGATGACCTCGAACACGCCGCGGCTCAGGCGCAGCACCGACACGTCGAACGTGCCCCCACCGAGGTCGAACACGGCATAGACGCCCTCGGCCCCCTGATCGAGGCCATACGCCACGGCCGCGGCGGTCGGCTCGTTGATCAGGCGCAACACGCTGAGCCCGGCCAGCCGCGCAGCGTCCTTGGTCGCCTGGCGCTGGGCATCGTCGAAATACGCGGGCACCGTGATCACCGCACCGACCACGTCCTCGCCCAGCGCATCGGCGGCGCGCTGCCGCAGCGCGCGCAGGATGTCGGCGGCGACGTCGATCGGCGTCTTCGCGCCGTGCGCGGTGCGCAGCGCGACGATGCCCTCGCGCGGCTCGAGCACGTACGGCAACGCGGACGCGTCGACGTCGGCCGCGGAGCGGCCCATCAGGCGCTTGGCCGACACCACCGTGTTGTGCGGATCGTCGATGCGCCAGGCCAGCGCGTCCCAGCCCACGGTGATCGAACCATCGGGCGCGTAGCGCACCGCGGAGGGCAGCAGGACCCTGCCTTCGGAGTCGGGCAGGCACTCGGCAACGCCGCTGCGCACCACCGCGACCAGCGAATGGGTGGTGCCGAGGTCGATTCCCAGCGCCACGCGACGCTGGTGCGGATCGGGCGACTGCCCTGGTTCGGAGATCTGGAGCAAAGCCATGCGGCAAGCGCGCCCGGAGCGCGTCGGTATGTCTCTGGGACGGCGCCCGGGATCAGGCCGCCGATTGGAAGGATCGTGGAGGTGCCAGCAGCGGCGCGAGATCGTGGTGGAAGCGCTCGATGAACATCAGCCCGCGCACCTGGGCGGCCGCGCCCTGGGCGTCCGGAGCCGGGCCGTCGAGCTGTTCGGCAAGCTGCGCGAACGCCGCGTCGCGCGCGCGGTGCACCGCGCGCGCCAGCGCGTCGAGCGCCGCGGGGTCGCCGCGCGCGTCGTCCAGACGCTCGCGCCACTCCATTTGCTGGGCGAGGAACTCGGCGGGCATCGCGGTGTTGCGCTCGGCGTCGATTTGCGCGCCCCGCAGCGCACACAGATACGCGGCCCGCTGAAGCGGGTCGCGCAGCGTGCTGTAGGCGCCGTTGATCCGGCTCGACCATTGCATCGCGATGCGCTGCTGCGCGGCGCCCGCGGCGGCGAAGCGGTCCGGGTGCACGGCCGCCTGCACGCGCCTCCAGGCCTCGGTCAGCGCGTCGAGGTCGAGCGCGAAGCGCCGCGGCAGGCCGAACAGCGCGAAGTGGTCTTGCGCGAAGGCGTCGTGCATCTCGGTCGCTGCGCTCATCGCCGGTTGCCGTCAGACGCGAAACGATTCCCCGCAACCGCAGCGGTCACGTTCGTTCGGATTGTTGAACTTGAAGCCCTGCTGAAGCCCTTCGCGGACGAAGTCCAGCTCGGTGCCGTCCAGATAGCTCAGGCTCTTGGCGTCGACCAGAACCTTGACGCCGTGGCTCTCAAACACGTGATCGTCGCCTTCGGCGGCGTCGGCGTACTCGAGCTTGTAGGCCAGCCCCGAACAGCCGCTGGTCTTCACGCCCAGACGCACGCCGATTCCGCGCCCGCGCTGCTCGAGATATTTGCCGACGTGGCGCGCCGCGCTTTCGGTCAGGGTCACACCCATGGCCATGTCCTCCGGGTCAGTCGGCCGCCGCAGCCGCGTCGGCCGTCGCGGCCACGGCCGCATCGGTGCCCTTGCGCGCGCGGTAGTCGCGCACCGCGGCCTTGATCGCGTCCTCGGCCAGAATCGAGCAGTGGATCTTGACCGGCGGCAACGCGAGTTCCTCGGCGATCTCGGTGTTGCGAATGCGCATCGCGTCGTCCAGCGTCTTGCCCTTGACCCACTCGGTGACGAGCGACGACGACGCGATCGCCGAGCCGCACCCGTAGGTCTTGAAGCGCGCATCCTCGATGACGCCATCGGCGCCGACCTTGATCTGCAGCTTCATCACGTCGCCGCACGCCGGCGCGCCGACCATGCCCGTTCCCACGCTGGGGTCGTCCTTCGCGAACGACCCGACATTGCGCGGATTCTCGTAATGGTCAATCACTTTGTCACTGTAGGCCATGATGCCCTCCTGATGTGCCGTCGGCCGCGCCACACTCCGCCGCGGCCCGCGGGGCGCCCCGTCAGTGCGCCGCCCATTCGATGGTGCTGATGTCGATTCCGTCCTGATGCATTTCCCACAGCGGCGACAACTCCCGCAATTTGGCGACCTTTTCCTTCAGCAGCCTGACAGCGTCGTCGATGTCCTTCTCGGTCGTGAAACGCCCGATCGTGATGCGCAGCGACGAATGCGCCAGTTCGTCGCTGCGACCCAGCGCGCGCAGCACGTAGGACGGCTCCAGGCTGGCCGACGTGCACGCCGAACCGCTCGACACAGCGATGCCCTTGATCGCCATGATCAGCGATTCGCCCTCGACGTAGTTGAAGCTGGCGTTGACGTTGTGCGGCACCCGGCGCTCGAGATCGCCGTTGATGTAGACCTCGTCGATTCCCTGCAGCCCGTTCAGCAGCCGCGTCTGCAGCATGCGCACGCGCTCGATCTCGGCGCCCATTTCGGCGCGCGCGATGTGGTACGCCTCGCCCATGCCGACGATCTGGTGCGTCGGCAGCGTGCCCGAGCGCATGCCGCGCTCGTGGCCCCCGCCGTGCATCTGGGCCTCGATGCGCACGCGCGGCTTGCGCCGCACGAACAGCGCGCCGATGCCCTTCGGGCCGTAGGTCTTGTGCGACGCCAGGCTCATCAAGTCGATCGGGCTGTTCTTCAGGTCGATCACGACCTTGCCGGTGGCCTGCGCGGCGTCGACGTGGAAGATCGCCCCGCGCTCGCGGCAGATCGCACCGATCGCGTGCACGTCCTGGATCACGCCGATCTCGTTGTTGACCAGCAGCACCGACACCAGGATGGTGTCGGCGCGCAACGCCGCCTTGAAACGATCGAGGTCGAGCAGGCCGTCGGGCTGCACGTCCAGGTAGGTGACGTCGAAACCCTGGCGTTCGAGTTCGCGGCAACTGTCGAGCACCGCCTTGTGCTCGGTACGCAGCGTGATGATGTGCTTTCCGCGACCCTGGTAGAAGTGCGCCGCGCCCTTCAGCGCCAGGTTGATCGATTCGGTCGCGCCGGAGGTCCAGACCAGCTCCTTCGGGTCGCAGTTGACCAGCGCGGCAACCTGGGCGCGCGCCCGCTCGATCGCCTCCTCGGCCTCCCAGCCCCACGCGTGGCTGCGCGACGCCGCGTTGCCGAAATGATCGTGCAACCAGGGAATCATCGCCTGCACGACGCGCGGATCGACCGGAGTCGTCGCGCCGTAGTCCATGTAGATCGGGAAATGCGGAGTTTCGGGCATGATCGCTTCTCGGCATGTGCGGCCGCGGGCCTCCGTGCGGCCCGCGGCCGGGTACGTTCGATTCAGTTGAGGTTCTGGGCCAGATTGAACACCGAATTCGGCGCCCGGACCTTCGGCGGCTTGGTCGCCGGCATGGGCGCGACCGGCTTGCGCACCACGGCGACCTGCTCGACGGCAACGCCCTGCGCCAGGTTCTGGTCGACCATGTGCCGAAGCGTGACCGAGTCGAGGAACTCGACCATCCGGGTATTCAGCGCGGCCCACAGGTCGTGCGTCATGCAGCGTCCGTCGCCCTCGTCGCCGTGGCAATTGCCCTTGCCGCCGCACTGGGTCGCGTCGAGCGGCTCGTCGACCGCAATGATCACGTCGGCGATGCTGATTTCCTCGGGCCGGCGCGCCAGGCTGTAGCCGCCTCCGGGGCCGCGCACCGATTCGACGAGTTCGTGCCGGCGCAGCTTGCCGAACAACTGTTCCAGGTACGACAGCGAAATGTGTTGCCGCTGGCTGATGCTGGCCAGGGTCACGGGACCGAGGTGCTGGCGCATGGCCACGTCGATCATCGCCGTCACCGCAAATCGTCCCTTGGTCGTCAGTCGCATGATGGTCTCCAGAAGGATGGCGAACGCGGCGTCCCGATTCGTCGAGGTGGCGCGCGCGCTCAATACCTGACGAATTCAGTTGGACTTTAGCTGAAACCAACTGAATTTGTCAACTAATAGGGACATTCGCGCGGCGCGCCCCGCGAAGTGCCCCCTGAGCAGATCGGATCCCGCCGAAGACCCCAAGTTCCGCGGACCATCCACATCGGGCGCGCCCCGCGACCTGATCCGCCGGACAATGTCCGAGTCGCGACCGGCACGGGCCCGCGCAGCCCTATGGAAAGCCCCATACCCGTATCAAGATCCAGCTGTTTCACTATGTTCATGAATCCCATCAAGTTGCAATTTCGATGCGTCTGACCTTGCGCCAACTCGATGTCATGACGACCATCGCGCGTGCCGGCAGCACCATCGAAGCCGGCAGGAAGCTGGCGCTGTCGCAGTCGGCGGTCAGCGCGGCGCTGGCCGAGCTCGAGTCGCAGCTCGGCAGCCGGCTGTTCGACCGCGTGGGCAAGCGCGTGCTGCTCAACGACAGCGGCCGGCTGCTGCTGCCGCGCGCGCTGGCGCTGCTCGACCAGGTGCGCGACATCGAACAGTTGTTCAGCGACGGCGCCGCGTCGCTGCGCGTGGCCGCCAGCACCACGATCGGCAACTACCTGATGCCCGCCGTACTGGCCGCATTCGAACGCGACTGGCCGCGCGCGCACATGCAGCTCGAAGTGGGCAACACCAGCGACGTCGTCGACGCCGTGGCACAGTACCGCGCCGACATCGGTTTCATCGAAGGCGGTTGCCACGACCAGGATCTGGAGGTGCACCCATGGCTCGACGACCGGCTGGCCGTGGTGGCGTCGCCGCAGCACGAGCTCGCCGGTCGCGCGGCGACGATCGGCGAACTGGCCGCCGCGCGCTGGATCCTGCGCGAACCCGGATCGGGCACGCGCGAGACGGTCGAGGCGCTGCTGCTGCCGCACCTGCGCCACTTCGGCACGACGATGCACCTGGGCAACTCCGAGGCCATCAAACACGCTGTGGCCGAGCGGCTGGGGGTGAGCTGCCTGCCGCTGCGCGTGGTGCGCGACATGCTCGACAGCGGCCGGCTGGTGCGCATCGACGCTGCGCTGCCGCACCTGGAGCGCAGGC